>NZ_BCBI01000007.1:0-137650 GCF_001320565.1 Pseudomonas sp. NBRC 111132 | reverse complement strand
GCGCCACAAACCTCAAGGCATACCTCGCTTCTTACATCCTGCAACGCTCTATCCCACAGCCCCCGCGCCATCCTCTGCCATACTCCGCCGTACACAGTTTGAAATAGTCGCCCGATTGAATCGGCACGGCAGGCCCCTTATATACCCCGCAGTAAGCGACAACTCATCCGTCAGGAGAACGTAACAACCATGATGCGCATTCTGTTGTTTGTAGCCACCAACCTTGCGGTGGTGCTGGTTGCAAGCATTACCCTGAGCCTGTTCGGTTTCAACGGGTTCATGGCCGCCAACGGGGTCGACCTGAACCTCAGCAGCCTGCTGGTGTTCTGCGCCGTGTTCGGCTTTGCCGGCTCCCTCGTCTCGCTGTTCATCTCCAAGTGGATGGCGAAGATGAGCACCGGCACCCAGATCATCAGCCAACCGCGCACCCGTCACGAACAGTGGCTGCTGCAAACGGTCGAAGAGCTGTCCCGTGAGGCGGGCATCAAAATGCCCGAAGTGGGTATTTTCCCGGCCTACGAGGCCAACGCCTTCGCCACCGGCTGGAACCGCAACGACGCGCTGGTAGCCGTGTCCCAGGGCCTGCTGGAGCGCTTCTCGCCCGATGAAGTGCGTGCGGTACTGGCCCACGAAATCGGCCACGTCGCCAACGGCGACATGGTCACCCTGGCGCTGGTGCAGGGTGTGGTGAACACCTTCGTGATGTTCTTTGCACGCATCATCGGCAACTTCGTCGACAAGGTCATCTTCAAGAACGAAGAGGGCCAGGGCATTGCCTACTATGTGGCGACCATCGTTGCCGAGCTGATCCTGGGCATCCTGGCCAGCATGATCGTGATGTGGTTCTCGCGCCGCCGCGAATACCGCGCCGACGAAGCCGGTGCGCAGCTGGCCGGCACCTCGGCCATGATCGGTGCCTTGCAGCGCCTGCGCGTGGAACAAGGCCTGCCCGTGCACATGCCCGACACCATGAAGGCCTTCGGCATCAATGGCGGCCTCAAGCACGGCCTGGCCGGGCTGCTGATGAGCCACCCGCCGCTGGAAGACCGTATCGAGGCCCTGCGCCGTCGCGGTTGATCCACCTGGCAATGCAAAAAGGGCGACTTCGGTCGCCCTTTTTGCATGCGCCGGTCAGCGCTTGACCCGGTACACCCGCTCCAACAGGCTGCAAGCCCCGGCCTGCAAAAACTTCGGGCTCTCCTGAATAAGCTCCACCACCTCCAGCTCATCCATCTGCCACCCCGCAAAACCCTGCAGCACTTCTTTATCCCCTACTGAAAACGGCGGGCCGCCCAGCAGCGACTGGTCATAATCCAGGGTCACCAGCAACCCCCTGCAGCCCGCAGGCAGCCACGCCGACAGCAACCGCATGTACGCCGCGCGCATCTGCGGCGGCAATGCGATTAGCGCCGCCCGATCATAAAGGCCCACGCAGTCGGCGATATCCTCCGCCTGCAGCGTAAAGAAATCGCCACACCACAGCTCGATTTCGCCACTGCGCCAAACCTCGAAAGCTCCATGCTGCAAAACGTCGGCATCAAGCCCATGTTCACGGAAGAAGCCCTCCACCGCCTGCCGAGACAGCTCCACACCAAGCACGCGGTACCCCTGCCCAGCCAACCAGGCCAGGTCCAGGCTCTTGCCGCACAGCGGCACCAGCACACGACTGGCCGGCGCCAGCTGCAACTGTGGCCAATACTTCTGCAGGTAGGGGTTCACCTGCGCCTGATGAAAGCCAATCTGGTTATCGGCCCACCGCTTTTGCCAGAACGCTGGCTCCATGATCACTCCCGATTTTTAGATGGTTTTCCGGTAAAACTTGGTTTGGATTTCGATGTTTATTTGATCGAAGATGATTGCATCTTAACCTTCAGGACCTTGCCATGCTGCCCAGCCTGTTCATTTCCCATGGTTCCCCCATGCTCGCGCTGCAACCCGGCGCCAGCGGGCCGGCGCTAGCCGGGTTGGCCAATGTGCTGCCACGGCCAAAAGCGGTCGTGGTGGTGTCGGCGCACTGGGAAAGCCGCGAGCTGCTGGTTACCGGCAGCGCACAACCAGAAACCTGGCATGACTTCTACGGCTTCCCACCGGCCTTGTATGCGGTGCAATACCCGGCGCCGGGCGAACCTGCCCTTGCCGGCCAGGTCAGTGAGTTGTTGAAAGCGGCGGGTCTACCCGCGCGGCTGGACGCGCAGCGGCCGTTCGACCACGGCGCCTGGGTACCGTTGTCACTGATGTACCCTGATGCGAGCATTCCAGTGGTGCAGGTTTCACTGCCCAGCCAGATGGGCCCGGCGTTGCAGGTCAAGGTGGGGCAGGCGTTGGCGGGTTTGCGCGACGAGGGCATTTTGCTGATGGGGTCGGGCAGTATCACCCATAACCTTGGGGAACTGGACTGGCATGCCGGGCCGGACGTGATCGAGCCCTGGGCGCTGGCATTCAGGGATTGGGTGGTGGACAGACTGCTGGAAGATGACCAGGCATCTTTGCTGGATTACCGCAAGCAGGCGCCCTATGCGGTGCGCAACCATCCCAGTGATGAGCATTTCCTGCCGCTGTTCTTTGCCCTCGGGGCTGGGGGCAAGTTTGGGGTGGTACACCAAGGGTTTACCCTGGGGGCGCTGGGGATGGACATTTATCGGTTCGACTGAAGAGCGCAGGGCGCGCTTTGCGCCGTAAAATCCCACAGGCAAAAAAATCCCCAGCCTAGGCCGGGGATTTTTCATTGCGCAAGGATCAATCCTCGCGGTAGCGACGCAGCTTCAGCTGCTTGCCAGCCACGCGGGTGTCCTTGAGCTTGGACAGCAGCTTCTCCAGGCCGTCTTCCGGCAGCTCGACCAGGCTGAAGCTGTCGCGTACCTGGATACGGCCAATGGCGTCACGCGCCAGGCCACCCTCGTTGAGGATCGCGCCCAACAGGTTCTTGGCAGCGATACCGTCACGGGCACCCAGGGCGGTACGGCAACGTACACGGCCTTCGGCCAGCGGCAGCGGCGCGCGGCGCTCGCGGTCACCACGGTCAGGGCGCTCGCCACGGTCAGGACGCTCGCTACGCTCGCCACGCGGGGCACCAACGCCCGGCACCAGCGGCTGCTCACGCTCTACCGCAGCCAGGTCCAGCGCCTGGCCATTGGTGGCTTTGCGCAGCAAGGCCGAAGCCAGGGCACGCGCACTGCAACCCAGGTCGCTGGTCAGGCGGTCGAACAGCTCGCCGTGGGTGGCTTCAGCTTCAGCTACCAGTGGCGCCAGGCTCGACGTCAGCTTCTTGATGCGAGCATCCAGCACGGCCTGAGCATTCGGCAGGCGCGCTTCGGCAACTTTCTGCCCGGTAACACGCTCGATCACCTGCAGCATGCGGCGCTCACGCGGGGTGACCAGCAGCAGTGCGCGGCCATCGCGACCGGCACGGCCGGTACGGCCGATACGGTGAACGTAGGACTCCGGGTCGTACGGCATATCAACGTTGAACACGTGAGTGATGCGCGGTACGTCCAGGCCACGGGCAGCGACGTCGGTAGCAACGACGATGTCCAGGCGGCCATCCTTGAGCGAGTCGATCACGCGCTCACGCTGGTTCTGGGCGATGTCGCCGTTCAGCGCGGCAGCCTTGTAGCCCTTGGCTTCCAGCGCGGCGGCCAGGTCCAGGGTGGCTTGCTTGGTGCGCACGAAGGCGATCAGTGCGTCGAACTCTTCCACTTCCAGCAGACGCAGCACAGCCGGGATCTTCTGATCGGCGTGGACCATCAGGTGGGCCTGCTCGATCGCGGTAACGGTCTGGGTCTTGGTCTGGATCTTGACGTGCTTGGGTTCGCGCAGGTGACGCTCGGCGATCGAACGGATCGACGACGGCAGGGTAGCGGAGAACAGGACGGTCTGACGGGTAGCCGGGATTGCGTCGAAGATCACTTCGAGGTCATCCATGAAGCCCAGCTTCAGCATCTCGTCGGCTTCGTCCAGTACCAGGTACTGTACGGTCGACAGGACTTTTTCGTCACGACGCAGGTGGTCGCACAGACGGCCCGGGGTGGCCACGACGATTTGCGCGCCATTACGGATTGCGCGCAGCTGTGGGCCCATCGGGGCACCACCGTAGACGGCGACAACGTTAACGCCCGGCATCTGCTTGGCGTAGGTTTCGAAAGCGGTAGCAACTTGCAGCGCCAACTCACGGGTTGGCGCCAGGATCAGGGCTTGCGGTTCGCGCTTGCTCACATCGATCTTGTTGAGGATCGGCAGGGCGAAGGCAGCGGTTTTGCCGGTGCCAGTCTGCGCCTGGCCGATCATGTCGTGACCGGCGAGGATGATCGGGATCGATTGTTGCTGAATGGCGGACGGCTCTTCGTAGCCGGTAGCCACAACGGCAGCAACAATGTTCGGATTAAGATCGAGAGCGGCGAAGCCGCCGGTTTCCTGGGTCATGGGTCTGCCTCTAGGTGCATCCGCAAAGACCCATGCTCCAAAGCTGCACATGCCTTGAAAGACCGTCAGGTCACCCAGGCAGCTTTGGCGGCGGGGATTTGCGAAAACGATTGAAAAAGAAAACTTGGGAAGGTCCGCCTAGCGGACGTGCAGCCGAAGCTGGACTCGGAGGATTTGCACCACCTGATTTTGAGGTCCGCTAAAAGACCGGCGCGTACTATACCCGAAATAGTGGGGGACGTGAGGAATTTTTTCAGGGTGCAGGGCCACTGTCGGGCCATCAATTACTCCTCGCTGAATCGATAATGCCCTGCCCCCCTGACGCGCTCAGTGTAGGAGCGGCCTTGCGTCGCGATAGGGCCGCAAAGCGGCCCCTGCAATGTACGCGGCGAAGCTGAGATCCTGGGGGCGCTTCGCACCCCTTTCGCGACGCAAGGCCGCTCCTACACTGGCCGCGTCAGGCATTCAAGTAGCTGGCCGAATCTCGCGAATCAACCCTTCCAGGCTATAACCCAGTCGCGGCGCCAACGCCTCGGCCCGGGCCCGCAACCCCTCCAGGTCCAGCGCCTGCTCCAGGTCCGCCGGCACCAGCAAGATCACGTTGCCCTCCTTCACCGGCAACTCCCAGTAGTGCCGGTGGTACAACCCACGCAGCAACGCCGCGCCCAGCGGCTTGCCGTCGTCGGTGGCCCACTGGTTGATCACCAGCCAACCGCCCGGGTTCAGCTGCTGCTGGCAGTTCTCCAGGAAATTCCACGCCAGGTGCCCCACCCCCGGCCCATGGTCGGTGTACAAGTCGACGAACAACAGGTCGGCTTTCTCCGCCGTGGGCAGCAACTCGATGGCATCACCGATGCGCACGTACAAGCGAGGGTCGTCATCCAGCCCCATGTACTCCATGGCCAGGCGCGGCACATCTGCGCGCAACTCGATGGCCTCGATGTCGTCAAGCGGCAGAAACTTCATGCACGCCTGGGTCAGCGTGCCAGCACCCAGGCCGAGAAACAACGCGCTCTCCGGCTGTTCATGGCACAGCGCGCCCACCAGCATGGCACGGGTGTAGTCGTACTCCAGCCAGCTGGGGTCAGCCGTGAACACGCAGCTTTGCTCGATGGCATCGCCGAATTCCAGAAAGCGGTAGTCGTCCACTTCGTACACGCTGATGACGCCAAAGGCATCCTCCACCCGTGCCAGCAGCCGCTCTTGCCGTTCCGCCGTCATGCTCACCACCCACCCGCGCAAAAACGCGCATTGTCCGCCAACACCCTTGATGCAACAAGCGCAGCGCCAACTGTTACCATGGCCTGAAGCCTACAACCGACAAGACCGAGCCCGAGATGAACCAACCGTGGAGCCCTGACAGCTGGCGCGCCCTGCCGATCCAGCAGCAACCGACCTACCCCGATGCCGCGCACCTGCTGAAGGTTGAACAGACCTTGGCCAGCTACCCGCCGCTGGTGTTCGCGGGCGAGGCACGCGAGCTGCGCAGGCAGTTTGCCGAGGTGACCGAAGGCCGTGCGTTCCTGCTGCAGGGTGGCGATTGCGCCGAGAGCTTCGCCGAGTTCTCGGCGGCGAAAATCCGCGACACCTTCAAGGTGCTGCTGCAAATGGCCATTGTCATGACCTTTGCCGCTGGCTGCCCGGTGGTCAAGGTGGGGCGTATGGCCGGGCAGTTTGCCAAACCGCGCTCATCGGGCGATGAAACCATCGGCGACATCACCCTGCCCGCCTACCGAGGCGATATCGTCAATGGCATCGGCTTTGACGCCAAAAGCCGCATCCCCGACCCGGAGCGCCTGCTGCAGGCTTATCACCAGGCCACCGCCAGCCTTAACCTGCTGCGCGCTTTCGCCCAGGGCGGGTTTGCAGACCTGCACCAGGTGCACAAGTGGAACCTGGACTTCATCGCCAACTCGGCGCTGGCCGACAAGTACCACCAGCTGGCCAACCGCATCGATGAAACCCTGGCTTTCATGCGCGCCTGTGGCCTGGACAGTGCGCCGCAGCTGCGCGAAACCAGCTTCTTCACGGCCCACGAAGCATTGTTGCTGAACTATGAAGAAGCCTTCGTGCGCCAGGACAGCCTGACGGGTGACTACTACGACTGCTCGGCGCACATGTTGTGGATCGGCGACCGCACTCGCCAGCTCGACGGCGCCCATGTGGAGTTTCTGCGCGGCGTGCACAACCCGATCGGGGTCAAGGTTGGCCCAAGCATGAACCCAGAAGAGCTGATCCGCCTGATCGACACGCTCAACCCAGCCAACGACCCTGGGCGCCTGAACCTGATCGTGCGCATGGGCGCGAACAAGGTCGGCGACCACCTGCCGGGGCTGATCCGCACTGTCGAGCGCGAGGGGCGCAAGGTGTTGTGGAGCTCGGACCCGATGCACGGCAACACCATCAAGGCCAGCAGCGGCTACAAGACCCGCGATTTTGCGCAAATTCTGGATGAGGTGAAGCAGTTCTTCCAGGTGCATCAGGCCGAGGGCAGCCATGCCGGCGGCATCCATATCGAGATGACCGGGCAGAACGTCACTGAATGCATCGGCGGTGCACGGCCGATCACCGAGGACGCGTTGTCTGATCGGTACCACACCCATTGCGACCCGCGGATGAATGCCGATCAGTCGCTGGAGTTGGCGTTTTTGATTGCCGAAACGCTCAAACAGGTGCGGCGCTAAGCGCCCGGCGCAGCTGGCTGCCCTCTATGCGCGGGCAGTTCAGTTGCACCCTCTCCAGACCCAACCAGTTGGCCAGTCGCAACAAATGGCCCGCCAGCGCGTCATACCCCTCCTCGTCTAGCCCAGGTGTTTCTGCATGCACGGCGTGCACTGCCAGTTGCCCTTGGGTGCGTTCGGCACGCAGGTCTACCCGCGCGACGATCCGTTCGCGGTATAGAAACGGCAGCACGTAGTAGCCATACACCCGTTTGTGCGCCGGGGTGTAGATTTCCAGGCGGTAGCGGAAGTCGAACAAGCGCTCGGTACGGTTGCGCTCCCAGACCAGCGAATCGAACGGCGACAGTAGCGCGCTGGCTTCGATGCGCCGGGGAATGCGCGGCATACCAGCGCAATAGCCGGGTTGCTTCCACCCCTGCACCGCGACCGCTTGCAAGCGACCGTCGGCCAGCAGCTCGGCCAGCGCCGCCTTGCCCTGCGCCGGCTCCAGGCGAAAGTAGTCGCGCAGGTCACGTTCGGTGCCAACACCCAGGGCAGCGGCGGCGTGAAGCATCAAGCCCTGATGCGCCTCGGCCTCGCGGGGTAGTGTCTGGTCGAGGATCGCCTTGGGCAAAACCTTTTCCGGTACATCGTAAAGCCGCTCAAAACCACGGCGGCCCGCCACAGTCACTTCGCCTGCGGCGAACAGCCACTCCAACGCGTGCTTTTCCTCGCTCCAGTCCCACCAGGGTCCGGCGCGTTCCTCGCGGGTGGACAGGCTGCCCGCGCCCAGTGCGCCCTGTTCACGAACAGCAGCCAGTACCCGGGCGATCACGTCCTGGCGCTCGCGGCCAAACTGCGCGAGCTGGCGGTAGATACCGCGACCATCGGCAGCATGGGCCATGCGCCAGCGCAGCAGCGGGTACAGGCTCAATGGCAGCAGCGAGGCTTCGTGCCCCCAGTATTCGAACAACTGGCGCTGGCGGCCCCGGCCCCAGGCAAGCTGGTCGAGGGTGGCAGGCGAATAGTCGCCCAGCCGGGAGAAAAGCGGCAGGTAGTGGGAGCGAACCAGAGCGTTGACCGAGTCGATCTGCAGCACGCCCAGACGTTGCAGCATGCGCTTCACTGCGGGCAGGGTTGGCGGTGCTTCCGGGTGTTTGCCGAAGCCTTGGGCAGACAGTGCCAGGCGGCGGGCCTGGTTGATGGACAGCTTGAGGGACAAGCCTGGTCTCCTTGTATTGCCTGCTCTGGCCTCTTCGCGGGTAAACCCGCGAAGAGGCCGGTAAGCCCAACGACAAACTTAGCCTATTTACGCAGCGGATCATCCCAGAAATGCCGCTCGGCCTCTTGTTGGATATCCGCCCGGCTCAACCCCAGGTCATGCAAGGTTGCATCACTGAGGCGGGCCAGTTCCTGCCGCTGGCGGTACAGCTGCAGCCAGCGCGCCGGGCGCTGCAGGGCCGCATGCCACAGGTGGTTCAGGGAAAAGGCAGGTTGCTGGATGCTGCTGACATGACCTTTCATCGTGAAGCCCTCCGTGTTGGATGGCCTCAGTTTCACGCCGGGCTTAAGATCAATCCAACGAATGTTTCTGATGCGATGCATCTCGGAGATTGATGCAATGTCCCAGTACCAGAGCCTCGATGCGGACGTGCTGCGCACCTTCGTCGCCATCGCCGAGCAAGGCGGCTTCACCCGCGCCGGTGAGGTGGTCAACCGCACCCAGTCGGCGGTAAGCATGCAGATGAAACGCCTGGAAGAAGACATCCTGCAGCGCCAACTGTTCGAGCGCGATGGCCGCCAGGTAAGGCTGACCGCCGAAGGCCAGGTGCTACTGGGCTATGCCCGGCGCATCCTCAAGCTGCACGGCGAAGTGTTCAACACCCTGCGCATGCCGCACATGGTCGGGCTGGTGCGCATCGGCACACCAGACGACTACGCCATGCGTTTCCTGCCGACCATTCTTTCGAGCTTTGCCCAGGCCTACCCGCTGGTGCAGGTGGAGGTGCACTGCGACTCCTCCAAGCAGCTGATGCTGCGCCAGGACCTGGACCTGACCATCGTCACCCGCGAGCCGGGCAACGAGGTTGGCCAACTGCTGCGTCAGGAACGCCTGGTGTGGGCTGCCGCCGAAGGCTTTTGCCCACAGGAACAGCGGCCGATGCCGGTGGCGCTGTTCAACACTGATTGTTTCTGCCGGGCCTGGACCTGCAATGCCCTGGAAGCCCAGGGCATTGATTACCGCATTGCCTACACAAGCCCCAGCTTGGCGGCGATCTTTGCCATAGTCACGGCCGGCTTGGCCGTGACGGCGCAGTTGCAAAGCCTGATTGGCGGAAACATTCGCATACTGGGTGAACAGGATGGGCTACCGCAGCTGCCAGTGGCCAATGTGATGCTGGTGCGCGGTACTCAGCACCCTTCGCCTATTACCGATTGCATGGCGGACTATATCGTCGAAGGGTTCAAGTAATTTGGGGCTGCTGCGAATGGGCCGCAAAATCTCAAAGCTCAAACCCCAGCATCACCGCACACACAACCAGAAACACACAGAACATCGCCCGCAATACCTTCTCCGGCAGCGCATGGGCCAACTTCACCCCCCAACTAATACTGAGCAAGCCACCCACCGCCAACGGGATCCCCACTCCCCAGTCAACGCTGTGGTGCACGCCATAGGTCACCAAAGTCACCAAGGTACTCGGCGCGGCAAGTGCTAGCGACAGCCCTTGCGCCACCACCTGGGTGGTACCGAACACACTGGTCAGGATCGGCGTGGCCACTACCGCCCCGCCCACGCCGAACAAGCCGCCCATGGTGCCGGCAAAGCTGCCCAGCACGCCCAGCCATGGCCAGGCATAACGCAGTTCGGCACTGGGCGGCGACACCTTCATGAACATCCGCGCCACGTTCCACACCGCCAGCGCCACCAGAAAGCCGACAAAGCCCAGGCGCATGGAATGCGCATCCAGCCCAACCGCCCAGATCGACCCCAGCCACGCGAACAAGAAGCTGCACGCCGACAGCGGCACGGCATGGCGCAACTCGATGCGGTTGCGCTGGTGATAACGCCACAGCGCCAGCAGCACGTTCGGCACCACCATCACCAGCGCCGTCCCCTGTGCCAGCTGCTGGTCCAGGCCAAACAGCACGCCAAGTGCCGGAATCGCAATCAACCCGCCACCAATGCCGAACAAGCCACCCATGGTGCCCAGGGCTGCACCCAGTACGATATACAACAACCACTCGATCATCAGGGCCTCGCCCGCCAGTGCCAATAATGCCAGCATGCTAACGACTGTGCGCTGGCGGGGAAACGCACAGCAGCGCACAATGGCTGTGCGCTTTTCGCAAAAGCAAGGCAGCCATGAGCCCCGATACCCTGACCGACCAACTGAGCCTGTTCCTCGATGTGCTGGAAACCGGCAGCTTTTCTGCCGCCGCTCGTCGCCACCCGCTGACGCCTTCTGCGGTAGCCCGGCGCATCGACAACCTTGAAAGTGCCGTCGGCAGCCGCCTGTTCACTCGTAGCACCCACGCCGTGAGGGCCACTCCTGCCGGCAATGCATTTGCCGAGCGGGCCAGGCGCATCATCGAGGAACTGCGCCTGGCCCGAGCCGAAGCGGTGTCGCTGAGCAACGCCCCCGAAGGGCTGATCCGCATTGACGCCCCCGCCGCGTTCGGCCGCCGCCACCTGGCCCCGGCGATTGCCGACTTCCTGGTGGCCTACCCAGGCCTGGACGTGCAACTGCGCCTGATCGACAGCTTCGTCGATCTGCATGGCAGCCACCTGGGCGAGGTCGATCTGGTGCTGCGCGCCGGCCCCCTGGCCGACACCCGCCTGGTCGCCACGCCGCTGGCCTACATGGTACGCATCGCCTGCGCCAGCCCCGCCTACCTGGCCAGCCGCGGCATACCCACCTGCCCCAGCGAGTTGCCAGGGCATGACGGGCTGGACTGGGACGGCCTGGCGCCGCCGTTCGCCTGGCGCTTCAGTGTGGCCGGGCAAACCCGCTTGTACCGCCCCGCCCGCATGCGCATGGCCGCCAACAACGCCGAAACCCTGTTGTTCGGCGCCCTCGCCGGCTTAGGCATAGCCCACCTGCCCACCTGGCTTATCAGCGAATACCTGCTGCGCGGCGAGTTGATCCCACTGTTTTGCCAGGGCGGCCTGCCTGAAGCCGAGACCAGTGGTATTTACGCGCTGCGCCTGGAACACGAAACGAACTCTCGCAGCCGTTTGCTGCTCGAATTCCTCAAGAGCCGCTTCAGCCCGATTCCACCCTGGGACCTGGCTTTACGCAGTGAACTGCGCGAGTAATGCGCGCACTAATGATCAGCGTGCCAGAATTTCCCATTGATTACCTTGAAGGACCTGCATGAACGCCGACACCCACGCATCCTGTGACGAGCTGCTGCTGGACAACCAGGTCTGCTTCGCCCTGCACTCCACCTCGTTGCTGATGACCAAGGTCTACAAACCGCTGCTGCAGGCGCTGGGCCTGACCTACCCGCAATACCTGGCCATGCTCGTGTTGTGGGAGCGTGACGGCCTGACCGTGGGCGAAATCAGCCAGCATCTGCTGACCGACCCAGGGTCGCTGACCCCGCTGCTCAAGCGCCTGGAAAGCGAAGGCCTGTTGCAGCGCAATCGCAGCCGCGAGGATGAACGGGTGGTGATGGTGCATCTGACCGACAAGGGCCGCGCCCTGCAACAGCAGGCCAAACAGGTCCCGCAGTGCATCCTCAAGGCCAGCGGGCGCAGCCTGGAGCAATTGCAGCAACTGCAGGCGGACCTGCTGGACCTGCGTGAAAGCCTGCAGAAAAACCTCTGAGGACTATGCTGTGCTGTGGCCGTTCGGATGAGCGGTGACGATTTATCTTGCGCACTAACTAATTGCGCGCTAACTTAAATCCCACACCAACCCGCGCCCTCCTGCAAACAGGAGCGCACAGCACATTAGCGAGGCTCAAGATGCAAAAGGTCACTCCGCTGTACATCGCAGAAGCTACCTCCACCGGTGGGCGCGACGGCAAATCCAAGTCCAGCGACGGCAAGCTGGTCGTCAGCCTGAGCACCCCCAAGGAACTGGGCGGCGCTGGCGGTGACGGCACCAACCCTGAACAGATGTTCGCCGCCGGATATTCGGCATGCTTCATCGGCGCCCTGAAATTCGTGGCCGGGCAAGAGAAGAAAGCCCTGCCGGCAGATGCCTCGATCACCGCCAAGGTGGGTATCGGGCAGATCCCGGGCGGTTTCGGCCTGGACATCGACCTGCACATCAACCTGCCGGGCCTGGCCCAGGCGGATGCCGAAGGGCTGGTGGAGAAAGCGCACAAGGTCTGCCCGTACTCCAATGCCACCCGCGGTAATGTGGATGTACGCCTGCATGTGACGGTGTAAGGCCCAGGCATAAAAAAACCCGGCCAAGGCCGGGTTTTTTGCGTCTCGCAAGAAGAATTACTTCTTGGAACGGCCTTTGAAGCTGTTGTCGCGAGTGTCGATGTCGATCCACTCGTCGATCTGGATGAAGTCGGCAACCTGGATCTCGGTGCCGTTCTTCAGTTTGGCAGGCTTCATGACCTTGCCCGAGGTGTCGCCGCGAGCAGCGTTCTCGGTGTAGACAACCTGACGGCTGATGGTGGTCGGCAGTTCAACCGATACCAGGCGGCCTTCGAAGAACACGGCTTCGCAGATGTCTTCCATGCCTTCTTCGATGTACGGCAGAACGGCGTCGATGTCTTCGGCGTTCAGTTCGTACATGGTGTAGTCGGTGGTGTCCATGAAGGTGTACGAGTCACCGCTGATGAACGACAGGGTCGCTTCTTTGCGATCCAGGATCACGTCGTCCAGCTTGTCGTCCGCACCGTATACGGTTTCGGTCTTGTAGCCGGTCAGCAGGTTCTTCAGCTTGGTCTTCATGATCGCGCTGTTACGGCCCGACTTGGTGAACTCAGCTTTTTGAACCAGCCACGGGTCGTTGTCGATCCGCAGGACGGTACCGGGTTTCAGTTCTTTACCAGTTTTCATTACGAAGTATCCGAATCTGGATGGATTTATAAAAATCGAGGCCGCGTATCATAGCGAATTTCGGTAAAAGTGTACTAGCGCTGTGGCAAGGTCCGGCTGAGCGGCCTGTCTCACCACCCAACGCCGGGCATGTTGCTGCAGTTCTGGCCAATGCTGGCGGGCCGCCTGCCAGGCCTGGCCCATGTCGAAATCCATGTTCCAGGCGCGCCACAGGCCAAGCAAGGCGGCATCGGCATCGCCTGACAAGCCACGGCGATAATGCGCCAGAAACGCTTCGAGCTTTTCCCAATGGGCATTCTCGTCCTGCACATAGATGTGCCACAGCATCGGCTGCCCCGCCCACTGCGCACGCACGAACGAGTCCTCACCGCGCACGGCGTTGAAGTCGCAACTCCACAACAGCCTGTCGAAGTCGTCCTGGCTGACGAAAGGCAGCACCTGTACGGTCAGCGCCCCACGCGTGCGCACATCGCCCACCTGCAGTTGCGCCTCGCCAAGCCACTGGCTGAGCCCTGCGACGATGCGCCCTTGCGGCACCAGCAGGTGACACGGTTGCGCACCTGTAGCCAGGGCATCGAGCCAGCTGGCCAACTGTGGGTTTTCGTAGGCGAACAGCGAGACCAGCAACGCCCCCGGCACAGGGTTTACGCCAAGCCCTTGCAGGAAGGTTTGGCGCGCATCGGCGGACTGCTGGAACGCGTCACGCCGCGCCAGCAGCGAGCCCTCGCGCAGCAAGCCACCGGTTCTTTCGGTAAACCCCGGGAAGAAAAACACCTTGCGCAGGCCGTTGGCCTGCGGTGAAGGCAAGCCATGGCAACCCTCCACCCAATCCTCGGCGCTAAGGTACTCAAGGTTCAGCCACAGCGGCGGCAGCGGGCGGGCACGCATGGCTTCGACATAAGCCGCCGGTAGCTGGCAGGCGAACGCGCCGATCACCACATCGGCCGGCACCACCGGCAACCACTGCGCCGGCCAGTGGCGTACATCCACACCGTGCTGCCACTGCTGCGCAGCGGTGGCATCGGCACCGGGGCACATGGGCGCGAAGGCGTTGAGGTCATCCACCCACAGGCGCACGGCCATGCCATGCTCGGCCACCAACTGCCGGGCCAGGCGCCAGGTCACGCCGATGTCGCCGTAGTTGTCGACGACGCTGCAGAAGATGTCCCAGGTGGCGTTCATGCGCCCCTCCCGTGCTGATGCAAAAACCGCGAATTCTGCGCATAAATTGTCGCCGACAAAAGCACCTGCGCGGAAAAATGCCCATGCGCATGCGACAATGCACCCCGACCACCTTGCCAGGAGGCTGCCATGCCCCGCCACCGTGAACTGAAAATCACCCTCAAGCCGTTGCAGTTGATCCTGTGCGTTGCCTTGGGCCTGTGGCTGGGCGCCGTGGCCATTGCCGTGAGCCTGTGGCTGGCCCAGCAATGGTGGCCACAGCAGGTACAACCCCTGGCCCAGGCTGCAGCACCCAACGCATACCGCCCCGCCGCACCACCTGCGCCGGCTGCGGCCCAGGATACCCAGGCCGAAATGTTCGAGCGCTACAAGGACATCCTGCACAAGCAGGAACTGCAACAGGCCGCCGACGCCGCCCAGGGCAACCCGCGCAACCTGAACAGCCCCAAGTGCCAGTTCTGGCTGCAGCAGAACCGTACCGCGCCCACCGACAAAAGCCAGGCCAACGTGCTGGAGTTCTGTTACTGACCATGAACAAGCCCCACCTGCTGGCGCTGATCGTCGCCACCCTCGAGCATGACCTGGATGTGCTGACCCGCGCAGCGCAAACCGCCTACGAGGCCGCCACCGCCGAAGAGAACATTGCCGAGAACAAGTACGACACCCTGGGCCTGGAGGCCTCGTACCTGGCCACCGGCCAGGCCCGCCGCAGCGGGGAAATCCGCCAGGCGCTGTTGATTTACCAGCAACTGCTACTGCGTGACTACGACCCGGCGCGCGGGGTGCAGGTGAGCAACCTGGTGACGCTGGAGGATGAGCTTGGTGGGCAACGCCGGCTATTGCTCGGGCCAGAAGCCGCTGGGTTGAAAATTGGCGAGGGGGATGGGCTGGTGACAGTCATTACCCCACGCTCGCCGTTGGGGCAGCAGTTGATGGGCAAGAAGATCGATGACGAGGTGAATCTGGGCCAGCAGTTATTGTTCATTGTTGATGTTGCCTGACCCGGCCCCTTCGCGCCTGGCCTAACGCGGTCATTGCACGAGCGCATCAACCCAGGAAAAGTGCTGCAACGTCAAAGGGCCTGCAAAGCATCGAACCGCACCGCCAACCCCTGCTCGGCAAACTGCTCCACGACAAAATCGATGAACGCCCGGGTCTTGCCCGGCATCAGCTTGTGCTCGGCGAAATACAGGCTGATATGCCCATCATCCACGTACCAGTCCGGCAACACCCGCCGCAGCCGGCCTGCCTGAAGGTAAGGCACGGCAAACGGCAAGCTCACCAGGGCAATACCCAGCCCCTGCTCGGCCACCGCGCAAGCCGCGTCCGAATCGCTCATGGTCATCGCCTGGCGCAATTGCAGTGGCTGCTGCGCCTGCCAGCGACTGGTCAGCGGCCATGAGCGCACCCGCCCGGTCTGCGGTGAGCGGATCAGAATGCCGTCATGGCGGTGCAGCACCTGGGGGTCGTCAATTGGCGCGTGCCGCTGCAAATAGGCTGGCGCCGCCACCAGCACCCGGTGCGCCGGAGTCAGCTTGCGCGCCACCACGCCTGGCGGCAGTTCGAAACCACCGCCAATCGCGGCATCGAAGCCTTGGCCAATCAGGTCGACCTGGCGGTTGTCGAAATGCCAATCCGGGGTAATCGCCGGGTAGCGGCGCAAGAATTCGCTCAGCAACGGCAGCACGTACAAACGCCCGAACACCGTGCCCATGCTCACCCGCAGCAACCCGGCCGGCTGGCCTTCGGCGCTGGCCAGGTTGGCCACGGCGTACTGGATAGTGCGGAAGCTGTCGCTGACCTCGCCAAGAAAACGCTGCCCTGCTTCAGTCAAGGTCAGCTTGCGGGTACTACGCTGGAACAACCGCACACCCAGACGCGCTTCCAATTGGGCAACATGCTTGCCCACAGCAGCCGGGGTAATGCTCAGGCGCCTGGCGGCCTCGGCAAAACTGCCGACTTCGGCACTGCGGATGAAGCATTCCAACGCGTTGAACGATTCCACGGCCATGATTAGCAACCCAAGGTTTACTCTGCTGATAGTGATTGCCATCTTATCAGCAGGTAATCAAGCGCCGATACTTTGCCCATCCAAGGCATTTCGGCCTGGCTTCCAGCAGGAGATCAGCATGTCCAAGCAACTTTCACTCGAAGGCAAAGTGGCCCTGGTTCAGGGCGGTTCCCGCGGTATTGGTGCGGCCATCGTACGGCGCCTGGCCCGCGAAGGCGCGCACGTGGCCTTCACCTATGTCAGCTCTGCCGGCCCGGCAGAAGAACTGGCCCGCGAAATCAGCGAAAACGGTGGCAAAGCCCTGGCCCTGCGGGCCGACAGCGCCGATGCAGCGGCCGTGCAACTGGCAGTGGATGACGCCGTGAAGGCCTTCGGCAGGCTGGATATCCTGGTCAACAACGCCGGCGTGCTGGCGGTGGCCCCGCTGGCCGAATTCGACCTGGCCGACTTCGACCGCATGCTGGCGGTGAACGTACGCAGTGTGTTCGTCGCCAGCCAGGCCGCCGCACGCTACATGGGCCAGGGTGGGCGCATCATCAACATTGGCAGCACCAATGCCGAGCGCATGCCGTTTGCCGGCGGTGCGCCGTACGCCATGAGCAAGTCTGCGCTGGTTGGCCTGACCCGCGGCATGGCGCGTGACCTCGGGCCGCAGGGCATTACCGTGAACAACGTACAACCGGGGCCAGTGGACACCGACATGAACCCGGCCAGCGGCGAGTTTGCCGAGAGCCTGATCCCGTTGATGGCGATCGGCCGGTATGGCGAGCCAGAGGAAATTGCCAGCTTCGTGGCTTACCTGGCGGGGCCTGAAGCCGGGTACATCACCGGGGCCAGCCTGACGGTGGACGGTGGGTTTGCAGCCTGATTGAAGGTTTGCCTGTTCCGGCGAGAACACCGGAACAGGTTCAACCATTCCCAGCACCCAGACGCTGTTCCATCACCTCCAGAAAAGCCCGAGCAGCAGGCGTCGGGCTGCAGGACCACACGGCATACAGGTGCCGCACCGGCGCATCCACCACCCGCGCCAGCGCCACACCTTCAAAGCCCTGGGCCACGCGCTCCGGCACCAAACCCACCGCCATGCCCCGCTGCACGAACTTCTCCACCAGGCGCACATGACCGATCTCGAACTGCACCCGACGCTGCAACCCCGCCGCCTGAAACGCCTCATCGGTCTGCCGTCGCGCTCCGGTGCCTTCAGGGAAGTCCACCAGCACTTCGCCCGCCAGGTCAGCCAGCGCCAGCTGCCCCCTGCCCGCCAGCCGATGCCGCAACGGCAACAACGCCACCAGTTCCTCCCTGGCCAGCAAACGATGCTGCACGCCCTGCACCACCTCGCCCTGCCACAGGCCTATGAAGCCCACGTCCAGGCGCCGCTCGAGTACATCGGCGATCAGCCATTCACTCTTGGCCGTCAGCCAGCGTACATCCACGTCCGGGTAACGGTCGTGGAACATCGCCAACAGGTCGACCAGGTCCAGCGCGGTGAGCGAGCTGATTTCGCCAATCGCCAACCGCCCGCGTACCTGGCCGCAGGCCGCCGCCACGTCATCGGCAATGCGCCCAGCCGCTTCCACCGCCGGTCGGGCACTGAGCACAAAGGCCTCACCTGCCGGCGTCAGGCGTACCCGCCGCGAACTACGCTCGAACAGGCTCACGCCCAGCTGAGCCTCCAGCCGCGCCACCTGATGGCTGAGAGCGGACTGCACCACATGGCAGCGCTCGGCGGCGCGAGTAAAACTGCCGGTGTCGGCCACGGCAAGGGCGTATTCGAGCTGCTTGAGGTTCATCGATCTATCTGCTTTCAAGATTGATAAGTTGAAAACTATACATTGGTGTCATGACAGACACTTCCTGATAATCACCCCAACACAACTGCCCGCCACGAGAACCGCATGCACACCCCCACTCTCAGCCGCGCCCTGATCCTGCTGATGGCTACTGCCACCGGCCTGGCCGTGGCCAGCAACTACTACGCCCAACCGCTGCTGCACAGCATCGCCCAGCAGTTTGGCTTGAGCACCGCCAGCGCCGGCAGCATCGTGATTGCCGCGCAGCTCAGCTATGGCGCCGGCCTGTTGCTGCTGGCACCGCTGGGCGACCTGTTCGAGCAGCGCCGGCTGATCACCGTGATGACCGTTATTTCCACCCTGGGCCTGGTCATCAGCGCCTGTGCGCCAAGCCTGCCCTGGCTGATCCTTGGCACAGCGCTGACCGGGCTGTTCTCGGTGGTGGCGCAGATCCTCGTGCCGATGGCCGCGACCCTGAGCGAGCCGCATCAGCGAGGGCGCGCGGTCGGCACGCTGATGAGCGGCCTGCTGCTGGGCATTCTGCTGGCGCGTACCGCTGCCGGCTTCATGGCCGAGTTGGGCGGCTGGCGCAGCATCTACGTGCTGGCCGCCGTGCTGATGGCGATCACCGCCGTGGCGCTGTACCGCAGCCTGCCGCAACACCACAGCCATGCCGGGCTGAAGTACCCGGCGCTGATCGGCTCGGTGTTCCGCCTGTTTCTTGAAGAGCCGGTACTGCGCCTGCGCTCGTTGCTCGGCCTGCTGTCGTTCAGCCTGTTCGCGCTGTTCTGGACACCGCTGGCATTTTTGCTGGCTAAAGGCCCCTACCATTATTCGGATGCGGTTATCGGCCTGTTCGGCCTGGCCGGCGCAGCGGGTGCGTTGTCGGCCAATTGGGCCGGGCGCCTGGCCGACCGTGGCAAGGGCTCGCTGGGCACCACCGTCGGCCTGGTGGTGTTGCTGCTGGCGTGGCTGCCGCTGGGCTTCGCCGAGCAGTCGTTGCTGGCCTTGCTGCTGGGCGTGCTGATGCTCGACCTGGCGGTGCAATTGGTGCACGTGAGCAACCAGAATGCGGTGATCGCCCTGCGGCCCGAAGCGCGCACGCGGCTCAATGCCGGGTACATCACCTGCTACTTCATTGGCGGGGCACTGGGGTCGTTGCTGGGTACACAGTTGTTCCAGCGCCAAGGCTGGATGGGCATTGTGGTCGCAGGGTTGGTCATTGGCGGGCTGGCGTTGTTGGCGTGGGGGCTGGCCGAGCGCAAGCGCAAGAAAACCCTGCCACTGGCATGAAACGTTTCAATCAGCCATGGCGACAAAGCACCGCACGACCCTCCGTCGCATGGCCGTTGACTTGCCTGCCTGGGCAGCGCTCAGTAGGCGCTGGAAAATGCCCTTTCCCTGACAGGACGACTTTATGACAAGACTCACGGTGCAATCCGGCGATTTCTTGCAAGGTGAAGGCGAGTATCGCAACGGATCGCTCACACTCAAGACTCCGCGCAGCCCCTCCCCCGGCGAGCGGATTTCCCTGGCCCGCATCAGCGACTTGCGGCTGGCCAGCCTGGAACCGAGCCGCAGCCTGGGCAGCGCCTTGGGCTGGGGCGTGGCCGGCGCCCTGGTGGCAGGGCCAGTGGGGCTGCTGGCCGGGCTGTGGCTGGGTGGCAAGGAAGAGGAAGCGACCTTCCTGGCCACCTTCAAGGATGGGCGAAAGCTCTTGGCCATCACCGATGGCAAGACCTGGTCGAAAATCGATGACAACTGGCGACAGCACAAGCGGCCGACCGGTACAGGTTGAATTTCGCGGGGCCCCGATCGTTCTCTGTTGAAGGCGGCTGTTAAGATGCCGCCTTTTTCATGGTCGGAGCCCCCGCATGCCCTCGCGTCACCCCCGCCTGCCCCTGAGCCTGCTCAGCCTGGGCCTGGCCCTGCAGTGCCAAAATGTGCTTGCCGAAGACAGCGTGGTGCTCGCCCCGCTGCAGGTCTCCGACACCTACGCCAATGACGGCTACCAGGCACGCCAGGCCGCTGTGAGCGGCTTCCAGCCTGCGCCGTTGCTCGATACACCGGCCTCTGTCAGCGTGTTCAGCCAGCCACTGCTGGAAGACCGCCAGGTGCGCATGCTCAGCGAGGTGCTGCAAAGCGACGCCTCGGTCGGCGAAAGCTATGCGCCCATCGGCTACTACGAGAACTTCAATGTACGCGGCTTCGAACTGAATGCCGCCAGCAGCTATCGCATCAATGGCCAGACCATCGCTGGCGAGCAGAACGTGGCCCTGGAGAACAAGCAACAGGTGGAGCTGCTCAAGGGCCTGTCCGGGCTGCAGAGCGGCGTTTCAGAACCGGGCGGCCTGATCAACTATGTGACCAAGCGCGCCGAAGAGGTACGCAGCCTTACGGTGTCGACCAACGAACAAGGCGAACGCTACCTGGCCACCGACCTGGGCGGTTGGTTCGGCAGCGAAAAGCAGTTCGGCCTGCGCGCCAACCTGGCCCACGAAGATATCCGCTCCTACGTCGACCACGCCGACGGCAAGCGCGACTTCGCTTCGTTGGCATTCGACTGGCAGATCAACCCAGATGCCACCCTGCAGCTGGATGCCGAGTACCAGCACCGCGAACAACGCTCGGTGCCGGGTTACCAACTGCTCGGCGGCACTGAAGTGCCCCATGGCATCGACCCGGATGATCGCCTGGCCTACCAGCACTGGGCAAAGCCTGTGCAAAGCGACTCGCTGAACCTTGCCGGGCGCTTCGAGTACCGTTTCGACGAGGCCTGGACCGGCACCTTGAGCGCCTCGCGCAGCAAGGTGGTGATCGACGACTACAGCGCGTTTGCCTGGGGCTCGAGCGAAGGCGCGTTTTTCGGCAGTAATGGTGACTATGACATCTACGACTTCCGCAGCCCCGACGACACCCGCCGCACCGACGAGGCGCAGGCCATGCTCAACGGGCGGTTCGATGCGCTAGGTGTGGGGCATGAGTTGACCATGGGTGCCAGCGCGCAGCGGCGCACACTGGATCAGCGGCCCAGCTATATGGAATGGGTAGGCACAGGCAACATCCATACCGGTGCGCCCGCCTTTGACCCCTCCGACAATCCCATCAAGTCTAGCGAGCGCCGCCTCGATAGCCGCCAGTACGGCCTGTTCATCAGCGACCGGATCAGCTTCAACGAACAATGGCAGACCGTGCTGGGCGCCCGAGAAGTGCGCCTGGATGAAAAGACCTGGGACGAAAACGGCCTTGCCGGGCGCCACACCCGTCAATACGAGCTGCTGCCCAACGCCGCGATCATCTTCAAACCGCAGCCCAATACCACGGTATATGCCAGCTACGCCAAAGGCCTGTCAGCGGGCGGTACTGCCCCCTGGTTCGCCGAGAACACGTTCGAGATCCTTGCGCCGACAACCTCCCACCAGCTGGAATTGGGCCTCAAGCACGACTGGCAGGGCCTGAGTTTCAGTGCCGCGCTGTTCCAGATCCGCCAGGCTTACCAGTACGCGCGCCCTGACGGTGCCGGCCACTTCACTTACGTGCAGCAAGGCCAGCAAAAAAACACCGGCCTGGAACTGGGCGCCAGCGGCTGGGTGACCTCGAACTTGCAGTTGCAGGCCAGCGCAGCCGCCATTCGCGCACGGGTGCAGAACAGCGGTACCGAGGCTTATGAAGGGCACCAGGCGATCAACGTGCCAAAATTCCGAGCAGCGATGCACGCGGAATATTCGCTGCCGGTTCCGGGGCTGGCGCTGTTGGGCGGGGCGCGGTACAGCGCCAGCAAGTACGCGAGCCAGGCGGGGAATGTGGAGGTTGGCGGGTATACCGTGTTCGATCTCGGCAGCCGCTACCGTACCCGTATTGGTGGGTATGACACGGTGCTGCGGTTGACCGTGGATAACCTGTTCGACAAGCGCTATTGGCGCGATGTGGGGGATTATCTGGGGGATAACTACCTGTTCCAGGGCGCGCCACGTACCGCCCGGCTTTCGGCTTCGGTCAGTTTCTAAGCTTTTGGGGCTGCTTTGCGGCCCACTCTGAAATTGACGCGATCCCTGTGGGAGCGGCCTTGTGTCGCGATGGGCTGCGCAGCAGCCCTAATGGCCCTGAAAACAAAAAGCCCCCGAGCTTTTCAGCGCGGGGGCTCTTCGTAGAATGTGGCGGTGAAGAAGGGATTTGAACCCTGTAAGGTTCCTTCCCAGGCCGCTCCAGACCGCTAAATTCGGGAGGCGGCCCTGAAATAAATGGTCTGTAGCGGCCCAAACCGGCCTGGGTTTTGTACTAATTTTGTCCTAAACCTCAGGTCACCCACTCATGCCAATTCTGCTGTCTGCCCCACACTCGACGATGAGAGTTTGGCAGCCAGAGGGGAATGCAGTGGATCGCCATCAGGCTCATTGGAAAGCGAGAATGGGAATTCTTTCTCTTGATCGTATTCAGCGTACGCTTTGCCCCTTGGGTTGCCAGGCTTAGCCGAGTAACCGGCGGCGGCACCAAAAAGCGCGGCCAGGATTTGTAAAATTGCCCTGATAAGCGCCATCGCTTCCTCATGGGCGATCTCCTGCCTGACCTGAGCCCCGGATTTTTTCACTTTGAGTTTGATGAAGGGTGCACGAGCGGTGTTTTCCGGGACGAAGTACATGTAGACCCAACCTCGGTTGACCCAGTAGCGCTGCTCTGCTGGATTAGACTTTCCTTTACCCGTTGGAACTCGTTTTGAAATCTCAGTTTGTAACTGTAGAAGCATATACGGCTCATACCTGATACCCTCCTGCAAGGTGAGTTTTTGAAAAGTAAATCGAGCTTTTTTCAAAGTCTTTCCGGAAGTGACACGCCCCTCGAATTCATATCCAATCCCCTTCGGTTGGCCCTGACTGTCATATCGCAGATGGACATAGACGCCTTGCCTCCTCAAAGCCCGAACAAAATTGATAATATCTCCGTTACGCTCCTTGGTGCTTTCGACACAAGCTCCAACCCTTGCAGCAAGACGGGATCTGTAAGGCATGGCGTGGGCCCGTGCGGCCCCTTGCACCTCTCTACTTCTAACAGCAATATTCCAACTCTCTTCTGGTCTTGGGGCCTTTTTGAGGCCAAACATGCACTCTATATCGCTTATCGCCTGGAGGTTTAATTCAAAGTTGTTTTTATCATGAACCATCTTAAAGCCAGGCTCGTAGCGAATGCGATTCGCTACAATATGAACGTGCTGATTCCCAGTATCAGGATGAAGGACTGCCGCATATTTATTCGAAGCACTGAAACCCATCACCTTCAGATAGTGCCGTACAGCAAGCCTCCACTGCTCATCTGTGAGCGATTCGCCGACATCCAGTGAAAGAACCGCATGGAATATCGGCTTCAAATTCCTCTTCGGCTGCCCTTGCTCACCAATCTTCAATTTTGTAGCAACATCCATGTCCAAGATCATACAACCGAGATCCTCCGCACCGCCCTTCCGCATGCCAATTTCCGGAAAAAAAGCAAAGCAGTTTGTATCGATCGTCTTAATCCCAACAAGGTCGTGATCGTGCTTCTTCGACCCATAAACATATCTGATACGATTAGCGCTAGATCCAGTTGAAGACTTTAAAATCTTACCAATCATAGCTCTCGCCCTCTTCGCCATTTTCAGCAAGGTTAATACCTTCCAACTCTCCAAAAATATTAACGGCAACGTGCATGATCTTTTTTATTAACAGCTCCTTTTCTTCGTCATCCAAGATCATCTGCGCAAGTTCAACGAGATGCTCGTTGGCCTTCTGAGCTTGAGGAACAATTACGTATCTGCGTTTCGGTTTAGAATTTATTACATAGTCCCTGACAAAGGCTCCAGCAGCTTTGTAGCCTGACTCCTTGAGTCGCTCATCAAAAATAGTACGTTCGTCAGCGGTCATGCGAATCAGCAAGCTTTTATCTTTTTTAGCCGGTTTAATCGGCTTAGGGGTGAGAAGCGTATCTCTCATACAGCACCTTTCCACTCACAGACCATATCTACTTCTTAAGTATTGCTCTTGGAGCAACACCCAGCGCAACCCCACAAGGGTGTGAGCATCAGGATATTTCGAAAGAAACTGACCGTCGGCGTATATCACCGACATAACTTGTTTCTTCGCATAGCTTCAGAATCAAAAAAAATATTCCCCCAGAAAAATCGTGTATATCACTAAAACATCTGTCCCAATGCTAGCCAATGGCGGCTCGGCCAGGGTCAACACAGGCCCTACGTAAAACGACACTGGCCCA
The DNA here is from genome assembly GCF_001320565.1 of Pseudomonas sp. NBRC 111132. Classification (NCBI taxonomy): domain Bacteria; kingdom Pseudomonadati; phylum Pseudomonadota; class Gammaproteobacteria; order Pseudomonadales; family Pseudomonadaceae; genus Pseudomonas; species Pseudomonas sp. NBRC 111132. Next base: position 113,311 of record NZ_BCBI01000007.1, on the reverse strand, counting down.
GTATTGGCCTCTCCGGGCCTACTGACGACCCGATCAGACAATGGGTAGCGATAAAAATGTGCGCCCCGGGACTAGCCCCAAATTATGCTCCACAGGCAGACTTTAACAGTCATCACATTTCCGAGCGGACACGCCCCATGCGCAAAGACAGCTCTAACAAAGGCCACACACTACATAAAGTGTCCGCCCATGACATTGACCACTGGATAGATACGCGACTTCAGACGTTAATATCCAGACACGCAGACCATGGATTTATTGAAATCGACTCAATTGAATTCCAGCAACTAGAGCACTTCCGTACCTTGCTTAACAAGCTGGCCTTGGCGACTCACCTAAACTCGCCTGAAGTCCTCGACAGTTTAGAGCGCCGCCAAAAATGCTCAAGTAAACTACAAGCTAAAAACATGATGGCGGGAATATTGAATTTCACACCGCCCGAGCCATACTGATACGGTCGCTAACCACGCCGCACTCCTCACTGGATGAACAAGGCAAAACCGTGCGCCCCTTTGTGCCGTTGGCATTTTTGAGCGAAGCCTTCCAGCTCGATTGGAGTGAGGAACGGTGCTGATTGATGGTGTTCTCCGGCATGTCCAGGTCGCACACATGAGGCTCTGTGCCAGCCATGCCTTCTGGCTGGAGGACTACCCACCGGCGGCCCAGGCACCGGTCTGATGAGGAATCGTATGAGTGCTCAGTGTAAATCACTCCGCAGTCATGAAGCCTCATCCAAAGGTACATCCTCTCCTCACCGCATTATACAGTCACTCCATGCCCTGCTGTCTTTAACACCGAATTCCTCATTGTTTGATCGCAAGCCAAGCTCTTAAAGCTCACTCACCACCAGTCAGCTGATGACCTCTCCGTTGACGGTCATGATGGATCTGAACGCCACGCCGTAAGCCTCAAATCCCAGCCTTGGCCAATCCGACCTGTAATTCAAGCAGTCATGATGATGACCATGCACAACCATCTTCGCGCCCATGGACTGAGCAAGGTCGTCGACTTCAGAGTACCCGTACGGGTGGCAACTGGGCGCCTCATGACAGACCAAGATGTCCGCATTTTGCATGGCGAGTGCGAAGTAGTCGTCCGGGTAGATTGCTGAAAGCGCGTGCTGCTTTTTCGTCTCAACGATGTCTGCGTGCTGCGGCCTAAGAGCCAGGCGATCGAGGAAACCCTGATAGTTCTGGATTCCCGTATCGGGGCTACCGGGCAACCAGACCTGAGCCTCAAATGTCCCGCCCAGCCCAGCCACGCGATGGCCAGCTATCTCCACTACCCGACCATTCAAACTTCGATCAGAGAGGCTGTCTCCATGAAGGTTATGCCAGTAGGCCGGCCTATCGGTGTCGTGGTTACCGTGGATGAACCAGATCTCTGTCAGCTCGAGGATCGGACGGAGGATCATGTCTAGGGGCAAACTGCATTCGAGGTCACCCAGGAAGACCACTGCCTCGGGGCGATGGAGCTTCACCAGCCGGATCACATGATCAAAGCGCCCATGAACATCGCCCAGAAACCAAATCATTTCTTAAATCCTGCTGCAGCACCTTGATAGGTTAACGCATCGGTGAGTCAGTCCGTTAGGCATACCATCCGCCCAGGCAGACTCTCACTGTTACAGATGCAAACCGTGATACAACGTCTGCTGCCAACCTCAACGGGACTCACTAATCATGAAAGAGCTACAGACAGCTGCGGAAGTCCTTGAACGCCTTAGCCACAACCAGGACGCGTTACGCGCCGCAGTCGAAGAGCTAGCCAAATGGGTTAGTGATCGAGGAGCAAGCAGTGTGGCTGGGAATGTGAACGGTGCCCTGACGACCCTCGACGACAACATTGATGCCGTGCGGCAAGGCATAGCGGAACTGGTAGCAGCGAGTGTGAAGCCTTAGGCGGGCTCCTGCCCGAATAACCGATGCAGTGCTGAGACGGAAGGATGCAGATGCTACAGCCCCATCGAGAATTCGGGAGGAAGCCGGCTTTCGCGTCACCACGTAAATTGCTCGTGTCCTTGTAGATGGGATCACCAGCCAAATAGTAGGGGCTGATCCAAGGCTAGGAAATTACTAAAAATTGTGCCTTAGCAATAATTATGCATAAGCGATAACTATTCTCAATCTCAGATTTCTGCCGCTGCCGGGTAGGCCGTCACTCGCTCTCTGGCAAAATGGCAAATTGCCATGGATTTCTCTTATGATCTATAGCAGCGTAGGGAAACGCCAGCGTTCGCCAATTGGTCTCCCTGCCCTCGCAAATTTTTTGGTGATGGTGCTGGAGATTGTCTGATGGCTTTCGATGCTTCACCCTCCTGGAGCGGTTTCAACTACCAGGGAAAAGTCGCTCTCCATTATGCGCTGACGTTGATCAATGCTCAGCCAGCCGCTCATGATTTCTCTACAACAGACTTGATGCTCGAAGCCAACGAGGACTTTGAGATCTTGGTTAATGGGCAGTCCGTCTCATTCCATCAGGTCAAGGCATACAATTCCAGTACATTTGAAGATTACTCAGATGCCCTTTTTGGCCTAACTATAGAACTGCACAAAAATACTGGAGTATTGGGTTATATCCACACTTGGAGAAAGATTAATGATCGCCCTAACTTCAAAGGTCTACAGGCATCGGTAAAAAACGACGTCAACATCGTGCTAACAGAATATAGGAAGAGTAACCCTAAGAAAGGGACTACCATTCTTGAAACCGCTGCCGCAGGTGGAACCAACCTCAAGAAAAAAACGTCGATCCTCAAAGCATCGCTACCAGGCTTAGATGCTGACGCCCTAGCTAAAGTTATGGAAAACATCGCCAATCAAAAAAGTGACGCCCTTAACCGCCTAGCAAGTTTCGTTTATGAAGACGGTAAAGCATACTGCGATCTCGGCGACATCAACACTAAAATAAAAAATCAAATTTCAATTGCGCTAGAAAATCGGCGAATCCCGATAACTCCTGAGCAACTGGAAAAAGCACTCGATTACTTTCTCGGCGTCATTGACACTTATATCATTGATCGTCACAAGACGAAAACAGACGCACTCGCCAAGCCGATCAAATTTCAAGAAATCATTGATGCGCTTAGCTTTGACCATGAGGACGTGAGCAAACACTATATCGCTTGCCGATTCAAGGATCTCTTCTCTCAGTTGATCGACGACTATCTTGGTGATGAAGAATATTATCCGCACCCTGCCCCGAAACTGTGCAACTTGAAAGCTGCACAGAAACTGCTCCTTTCTCTTCCTCCTTTAGAACTCTGGGAACACTACAGGCATTTTTCACCCCAACTGCATTTGGATAGTGGCAACAACACCTACAACGCTTTCAATGTGTCCCGCGAGGGTATTCGCTTGTGCCTATTGAGGATCCTACACGAAATAGACTTCTCTCGTTTAGCGCAAGAGGCGGAGCGTTTTCGATTTTCATATAAATGTACCACAACCCCACCACAAAATTATCTTCCGACGACCATACTACCAGTTGGTAAGATCAGCTATACGATCCGGCAACTCAGCACTAATCCATGCCTTGGCGAGCTACTCTACGAGGTTCATAATCTCATTTATTGCGGCACTGAGGTACATCCATTCGCACCGGATCTCGACAAAAGTACAAACCCGCCACGGGCAGCAGGTGAGGATCAACGTGCCAAGCGTGACGATATATTGCCATTGATTACCCTCCTTCCTCTAGAACAAGCTAAAGGCGTGCTTGCAAAATGATAACAATCCTCAACAACATTATGGCAAGTAACCGATTCACGCTGGTGGATGTTGACCTGTCCAACCAATTTATTGATTTCAGTCTGTACAAAGCCGAAAGCAGCCTGAGAGAAGAATATTTCTTAACCATCCACCTCGACAACAACAGCGACCAAGCGTTACAACATTTTCTTGATAAGACGGCACAAGAAATATTTGAGGACATTCAAAGCGCGGGCAAGGTTGAACTGTACTTCGAGAAAAATTGCACCATGCTCATTTGCCTCGATTCCCTAGGCTTGAATCATGACTTGGTACTCGCCCTTGAAGAAGACCCCTATAACTTCAAAAAAAATGTAATCAAGTTCTCTTCATCAGAGCTAGCTGCGCTCAACGCTTACCTGACCAGCAATGCCATCGCGGCACTCACGAACGACATCATTAACGATATCCTGAACGCCAATAACGGAAGGGATTTCCTGGCTTTCAAGCACCAGAACGGAGATCGACACCGTCTATATGATCTAATCGTAAGGGTAATGCTGAAGCTATCTTTCCTCTCCTACCACCCCCAAGAACAAAAACTAGAAAATCTCACAGGACAGATCGAGTCAGCCCTTCCAGATGCATTGACCGAAACGTATGAGTGGATTTTGGCAGCCGACTGGACAGACGATTCGGTCATTGGGAACGTCGAATCGATCTGGGGAAATAAAGCATGATTACATTAAGCAAGATGACTCTTAAAAATTTCAAGATATATGGAGGCGAACCTTTTACGGTCAACTTCGATAATAATCGCCTAGTTTTGCTCGACGGCCCCAATGGCTACGGGAAAACAACGGTTTTCGACGCTATTGAGCTGGCCATCACTGGTAACATTCGTAGACTGATTGTGCTGGAAGGTCGGCAAAATCCTGCTGACATCGTTGTAGCCCATAATGGCCAAAGCGACGTTGAGATCACCATAGAGTTTCTGGACGAAGACGAGGAAAGACGAACGTTTCGGAGAAAGCTCAAGCGCAACCTCGCAAACTCAGCAAGACGTATTGGCAATTTTTCGGCTCTATGGGAAATTCATGAGATTGTTGGTTCTCAAGAAAAGCCTGTGGACAACAGGGAGTTCGACCAACTCTTCAATAGCAAGGATTTTGCGCGCGACTTTCTACTATTTCACTATATTGAACAAGAAGATACTTCTCGATTCCTTAAGTCTAATAACGAGGCGCAGCGGGCTGAAAAATTAGCCAACCTATTTGGCGACACTTATGAGTCAGAGCAGAAACTTCAAAAGCTTACGGACGTCAAGAGACGGCTTTTTACAGCACGCCGAGACATCAACACCAAGATAGATAACATTCGAACCCTGCACAACTTGGAGGCAGTCAATGACCTCTCGGCAGGAGAAACCGAGCAACACGTCTATGCCCTGCCTTGGCTGACCGGTGAAAAGTCCCCATTCTGGGATCGTCCGACTATTACCCAGCTCAACGAAGATCGCATGACCAAGGCGATTGCTGAACTGCAAAAGATATACGGTCTGTTTACTCATCGAGACTTCTTCCTGCGCTCACGACGGTATCAGCGAGCAGCACAAGAGCGTGAGCTCATGGAGCAGTACGTGGGTTATGCAGGCACTTACCAGCATTACCAGCAAATCGAAAAAGACTATAGTACTTATCAATATGTCAAGCGATCACGCGACATACTCAATAGTGGTGACTTTAAAGTCATACAGCAAAACCTGGAATCGACTAAGCTATTTCAGATTCTGAACGTCGACTTCCCTGATGTGTTCATCAATGATGTAGGCTTATTGATCGGCCTCACAGATAAGCTCATGGGACTGACGTCCATTTATACTGAACTGATGAAGCATCATACGGCAATGCATGAAAGTATGCAGGCGCGCCCGACAGAGACTACGTGTGGTCTTTGTGGCCATGACTATGCAACTCATGATGCATTGGACAAAGCAATTACCGACCATGGGTATCTTTTGCGCAGCCAGCTGGGCGACCAAGACCGGAAATTGGTTACAGCGCGGGAAAAATTCGAGAACAATCAACTCAAACCTCTGCTCAAGGCGTGCGACGATTTTCTACAACTGCGAGAACCTCCGTCGCAAGACGAATTGTCGAGAATCGCGAAAGCGGCGGCCAACAAAGACCGAGTGGAACGTCTACGCAGTTGGCTGGTAAGCGAAGGTATTCATGACTTAGATCTCATCGCGCCGGCGCTCCCTGTACCAGGCGGACAGACCTATATTTCAGAGAAGGCTGACTTACTATCTGAACGAATCCGAGGACGGATTGGCCCGTCACCTGACGGTTACACGGAGTCGTTTGGCACTGATATTTACGAACGGATTTATTTAGATTACTTCCAACGTGAAAGTGACAAGCTTCGCAGCTTCGACATAGCTCAGCTTGATCGAAAAGAGCGGTTCATTAAATCTCAATATTTCAGCTCACTCACTGAGGTGGCAGCGCGACTGCTTAAGCTCGAAGACCAAAAAACGCTTCTTGACCTAGCACTGACTGACACCGGAAAACTCATAGATGTTGTTGGCACACAAATAGGACAGTATCGAAAAAAACTGATTACCGATATTGAAATCCCTTTTTTCATATATTCCGGCAAAATCCTTCAAAGCCATCAAGCTGGGGATGGGCAAGGGGTATTCATCAAAGACCCGCAGGGTCATGATGTACTTAAAAATGTGCGGTTGGTGTCAGATTGGGCGACAGACCACGACATTATAAACACTATGAGCTCTGGCCAAATCTCAGCAGTGGTCATCGCGCTCACCCTCGCCCTAAACCGCGTCTACGCCCGGCGATTCTCCACGATACTCATAGATGACCCAGTGCAGACAATGGATGACATAAATATGTCGTCGCTTGTAGAACTTTTACGCAATGATTTCAGCGACAAACAAATTATCATGTCCACGCATGAAGATAAGGTTGCGCGATATTTTACCTACAAGTACATCAAGCACAGTGGAAAGGTGAAAATTATTAATCTTATGCAGCGCAAAGAATATGAACCTACCAACAGTTATGTGTACCGTGCGCTCGTAAAATCTCCAACGCCTAACCAGGATCAGAAACCGAGGCGCGATTAATAGGAGTGAGAATGAGCAATCAGATTGAAAGGAGACGAGCCGTTATCAACTTTCAGGAAACACTGGTTGATCAGCGCTTCCTATACGCACAACCCCGCCCAGATGGGCGGGGCGGTCTAGCGTAATCAGCCGGGCCTGATGCTGATGTGTGCTCAAAAAAGCCTCCATCGCAGGATGGCTTTCTGAGAAATCGTTACCTCAGCTTGCGAGCCAAGATTCCACTTCATCCGAACCATATTTGGCTTTCCACTCTTTGAGTAGCTTGTGATTGCCACCCTTGGTCTCGATGACCTCACCGTTGTGAGGGTTTTTGTATTGCTTGACCTGACGAGCACGACGTGGGGCTTTCTCTGCAACTGCAGGAGCGGCAGCGCGACGGTTGGCCTGAGGATCCAAGATGTTGATAATGTCACGCAGGCTGTAACCGTATTTGCTCAGCAGATCACGCAGTTTGGTCTCAAACTCGATCTCTTTCTGAAGCTCACTGCTCCCCTTCATAGCTTCCAGTTCAGCCAACTGGGCGGCCAATTTTTGTTCAAGCTGTCTAAACTCTGCCAGTCGCGACATGTGTGCACTCCGGAATGGGTGGGTGATCTTAAGAGAATCCTAACGCAGTTTAAGTTCAAACCCAAATGAAAATCAGGGCCACCAATCCTCTACTTGCTTGCTATTACTCCAGTAACCATACTCTGAGTTCTGCAAATCCACGGACAGGTCAATAACTTTCTGGATATCTACTTTTAATGGATCAAGCAGCTCGACTTGTTCTCCAGCCCAGCTAACCCACATCGCCAATGCCATTTGAGTTGCTTCGTCCGGGGGTGAACCTTCGACCGTCGCTTGGATGAATGCTTGCAGCCGCTGAGCGCGCTCCCAGCTTTCTAGATTTTTCATCAAATTCTGACGCAGCTTGTCCAAACGACGCTGCTGGTCAATCCTCTCTTTGCGCACTCGCTCCTCTTCAGCCCATCGATGGCGACTAGCTTCATCGGATGAACGTTGGGCTTTCACGGAAGCGGCAATACGAACGAAACCTGTCAGGATCTGACCAAGCTTCGACCCAAGCTTCCCTGTCTTGCTGTCAGTCCAAGTTTTTTGAATGAGAACCTCGGATCTTGCATCGACGACGAGGGAAAATACGCCAGTAGGCTCCCACCCAAAGCGAGCCGCTCTCATCGCAGTAAAGTCAGGCTCCCATCGTTGTCCAGGCTTGAAAGGTTTGAGAGGCGACGGTGGAATATCGAAGCGTTTTATGCGCTCCTGGATCGTGATCAGTAGCTCTTCCCCGTCGACTCGCACGAAACTACCTTTACTACCAATACCCCAGGTGTACCCCAACGACTCACTGGCTTTGATCAAACTGTCATAGAGTAGCGCGCAGCGACCCACCTCATTCCGGGATATGTGCGAGCTCAATACCTTTGTTTTGTCAAATACCAGTGCACTGTTGAGCACCTTGGCTTTCTTCGCTGCCGCCAGCCATTTTTTTACCAAAGGATGGGGGTCAGATAACTCCGTTGGTACGATCAACGTACTAGGGTCTTTGACTGGATTTTCTGGTTTCAGCTTGGCAGCCTTTTGGACATCCAGAACGTGAAACGTAATAGGAGTGGTAGAGGCTGGGGGCTTTGGACGACGCGGGCGCTTCGAGGCTGGCTTGGCCCAGTGGCCCCGGGTGGGCAACGTGATACCCGCTTTGCGGCAGGCCTTCGACAAGCCCACATCTGAGACACCTATTTCCTTAGCGATGATCAGAACGGGTCGTGTCCACACCATTTCAAATAGCTGTTGAGGAGTGAAGCTCTTTTCGACGTACATCAATGATCCTTTGTGGCATCCAAAACCTTGTACCAGTCAGCGTAAGGCGTAAGTTCCACCCGACAACGATTGTAGTCAGGGCTGCCGTCGTCCCACCAAACGACCCCCCGCTCGCCCAGCCCTACTTTGGCAACATTCACCCGCGAACATGCAGAGTTAAGCATGCTCGAATCGTCAGCGCGCTTGGCCCTTTTGACATCTCGTCGAGCATCCATCTTGTCATGCACAAGGCGTTGCCGCTCGCGCTCACTCAGTGAGAGATTCGTGCAGCGCCAGAGCTGACCTTTGACAACGAAATAGCATCCGTCTGGTGTCGTTGGATGCATAGCGCAGATCTCGTGAGCTAATACCCCACAGACAACCAAAAGGCGCCATAGGCTGCAAAAGGTACTTTGCCAAGCTGAACGCCCGGTCGAAGAGCAACAACGAGCCCGCTACGCGGAAAGCGCGATCCATGCATCGCTGCCCCTCGCAACAAAGGGGCCCTGACGAGCCTACCGATCACGCTCTAGGCCGCTGAATTGGCAATGACGGAGTGGGGCGTCTCGATCAGTGTGGTTGAAGTCAAACGTCTTTTGTTCTGTGGGCGAGCGGCGAAGGCTGTGATAATTAAGGACAATCACAAGGGCCATACCATGCTGACCATCTCTAATAACGTGCATCTGCCAGATGTCGACATCGAACTGACATACATCCGTGCGCAAGGCGCAGGTGGGCAGAATGTCAACAAGGTGTCCAGTGCCGTGCACCTGCGCTTCGACATTCCCGCCTCGTCGCTGCCCGAGTTTTACAAGGAGCGGCTGCTGGCGCTGCGTGACAGTCGCATCACCGGCGACGGCGTGTTGATCATCAAGGCCCAACAGTACCGCACCCAGGAGCAGAACCGCGCTGACGCACTGGCGCGTCTTGTCGAGTTGATCATCACTGCCGGCAAGACCGAGAAGAAGCGCCGTCCCACCAAGCCGACCCTCGGCTCGAAGACCCGCCGCCTCGAAGGAAAAGCCAGGCGCAGCACTGTCAAGGCGGGTCGGGGCAAGGTGGAGTTCTAGCCCCCTCCAGAAAAGTCTATGAACGCTTACTAGCTACCAGCTTCTCTCGAATCAAATTGAACAGCTCTGCCTGGTACACTGCATCGTCCAACGCATCATGATTGCCAGAGTTTTCAGGATTCACAACCTTTTCAATCTCACTCGACCGAGTCGACTTCCAGGTGCACTGAGCGGTACCGAAGAACATGGACTTGATGTCGAGTGCTGCGATGCCAAAAGGGTTCTCACCCAGGTACAGATGGAAGTAGTAGTTCACGAAGCTCCAGTCGAAGGAAGCGTTGAACCCTACGAACACGACCGTCTGGCCAGCGCCGGCGAGTGACTCAACCCACGCTTTGAACTGTGCCATTGCATCACGAGGCTCCAAGCCCTCGTTGCGAAGCTTCTCCAGCGACAACCCTGTGACCTCCAGCGCAGCCGGAACGAACGCCTCGGAAATGGGTTTCAGCAAGCATGAAAACTGCTCGGCCGGATTCGACGCCAGACACGCGCCGATCGACAGCATGCTGTACTTACCCGGGATAGGGCCCGATGCCTCGATGTCGACCGAGACGAATATTTCTTTTTCGACTTTCATAACTACTCCGTTTGAGCTGATGTCTGGATGACTACCGCGCGTACCACTACCAGACACCAAGCCCCTGGAAAGATCACTGAACTAGTCGGTAAAGAGTGTGAGCGAAGCCCCCTCCTCCGTCCCAATCAAACCATCAGCCGCTTACTTGTCTTCCATGACCGGGGATGGCTTCATCTCCAGAATCGACTCGGTCAGATCCTTAAACTCCAGCGGGCGATTTGGGAAGGCTTTCGCCATTGCCGATGGATACAGGCGAGTCCGGATATCAGAGTAAGTCCACGCTGGCTGACCGTTGCGCTCACCAGTGACAGTTGCCAAGTCGGTCAGTTGTTTATCCGAAAGGCCCATACCAGCAAGATCCATGCTGAACAACTCTTTCCGCTCTGCTGCATCCGGACGAGTGAACTCTTCAACGATGGCAGCACGACGGCGAAGGGCCGCATCCAGAACGGAAAGTCGGTTGGTGCACAAGATCACCACGATGCGGCCGCCGTACTTACGCAGCTCATCGACGCCCTGAATCAAGGTGTTTACTGCCACCTTGTCTTCGTGGTGACTCTGGCTTTGCGATCGGGAAGCCGCAATCGAGTCACCTTCGTCGATGATCAGAATTGCCCGGCGCTTCTTACCCGCAGCCTCAGCAACCTCTGCAAAAGCCTGCGTCAACAAAGTGCCCATCTCGCCGACTTTACCGGAACCACGAACGCGGTTGCTCAACTTGAACAGTACCGAGTCCTCAGCGCGAGAGTCTCGGACGATACGGTTAGCAATGCACTCCGCTGTTGCAGTTTTCCCGGTACCGACGTCGCCATGGAAGATCACCAGGGGATACTGATCGGCCACGAGGTTGCAGATCGGCAGCACATTTTTATGGTGCTGCTTGCTCCACTCGGACAACTGGCCCTGGTTCAGCAACAGCTGGAGTTGGTTCTGCACACGTTCATAGCGGCCAGCAAACCCGAGCAAGACTTTCTCGCGATCAGTCAGCTGGATGTCCGGCAGCTCAATGGCCGAGTCAAAAACGGTGGTAGTGCTCATCGGGTATAGTCCTTACGTTCCATGCCATAGCCATTGCTGGAGTATTCACGCCCACCACTCTGGGTCAGCTGAGAGTGAGAAATATCTGCGTAACTGGTCGACCAACTGCCTTTCATTTTGCCGGCCATCTTTTCCTGAGCTCTCGCATCGTAGGCGTCAGTGGTGGCGAGAACGATACGCAGTTCTGGGTTCGAAAGTCTTGGCCAGAGGGCACTTCCTGGCCGCTGGTTCGCAAGCAAGCCAGATTCATTGACGTAGAATCGAGCAGCCTTGTACTCGACTCCGTAGCTCAACAAGGTGATATCGACATACTCGAGGTAGCCGTACTTGGCCAGAACCTCAATGTCATGCCCCCATTCACGAGCCTCGGCTTCAGTGATCGCACCGCTGCTGGACGCGATCATTACGAGGTCAGCAGTAATACGCCGCATGACCGCTTCAATATCAGTCGTGGTGAAGGTGCTGGTTTGGGTGGAGGTAGAACTCATGCTGCGTCCTCCACCTTGAAGCCCTTGCCGAACAGCTCTTTCCACACCTCGAAGTCATCCTCCATCGAAGCGAAGTTCGCGGTTTCCCACGACTCCTCGGCGAGCTGAACGATTTCCTTGCGCTCGTCCTCGGTGATACGACTCGCGACGTTGTTCGTGTCGCATACCGGATCGATGATCACTACCGTATCCTTGAATTGCGGCACCCAGCCGTTTTCAGGAAACTTGATGACCTCCTTGAGTCCGGACTGCACGATGTACAGCAGGAAGTCCCGGAAGCGCTTCTCCAGCGAGCCAGCCTTGCCGTTCACTTCAAGCACGTGGGCCATGATCAGCTCGATGTGGAAGGACTTTAGTGGCACTTCCTTCCAGGTACGCCAGCGTTTGGCGAGGCGCACCAGGGTGCGAAAGTCCGGATCTTCATCCTTCCGAACCTTTACGAAGTTCACTTGGCACGGTGCGCAGGTTTCAGTTTTCGAGCCATCGATACGATCGAACTGCCAGCCGTAGCCATCCTTGTTCGGGTTCTCGATGACCGGAACGATATCAACCTCCAGCCCGGTGCCCACAAAGGTGACCTTCGCTGCCTTGCGCTGGATTTCAAAGTCTTCAACAGACTTGTTGGGGTACAGGTTTACCAGCGCATCGTAGATTTTTTGGCTGAGGGTCGCGAAGGTCTCTTCATCCACCTTCTGGCCGCTGATGTAGAAAACTACGTCCACGTCGGCCGGGTTCTGAGCGTTGGGCCGCAGGATGGTGTGCTTGGCAAAAGAGCCGGCCTTTACCACCTTCTTGATAGTGATTTTGTCCTGCTTCTTCAGGCTGTCCTTCAGCGCTGCGATTAGCCGGTCGACCTGGGCGTTGTAGGTCTCCCGTTTGTCCTTCGGCAGGCGCAGCACGTTACTGTCGTAATACTTGATCTGAGTGTTGGTGAGTGGCATGTGCCTTCTCCTCCTAGAAATGTTGTGTTAGTCGCAAAGCATCCCTACCAGCAGCTACACCACATGCCGACGGATGAGATGGCGCGGCAACTCGAGAATCTGGCCCGAATCACCCCTTACGGCTCGCTGCAGTTCAACCCCCTCCCCCAGACCATCCGTAACCCTCTAAGAGATCTCGGCAGGGAAAATTGCGAACCGCAGCTCGCTAGCGTATGATTACTATACGCATAGTTTTTAGATTCAGTCTAGTTTTTATACGCTATTGAGGTTCGATCATGACAAACGAGTCCAAACCCACGGACGACCAACCCACCAGCAAGGGACGGCAAGGAGCACGTTGGGGCCAGGAACGTCGGTTGGAATTCATCGACTATCGACTGCGGTGGGATGGTCAGATCAACCGAAGTAGCCTCACTGACTTCTTCGGAATCTCTGTACCCCAAGCGTCCCTGGATATCACTGAGTACGCAAAACTCGCCGAAAGCAACCTTGAATACGACACCCGGGCCAGGGTCTACCGGGCGACCGACTCGTTTAAGGCAGTCTTCCCCTCCAGCGCAGTTGAGCGGTACCTGGAAGATCTGCTTCGCGTCGCCGTGCAGTCAGAGGTTCCCTATGGCAGCTTCCTGAACTGGCAATCCCCTGTCGCTGCTGTACCCAAGCTGGGTCGTCGCCTGAACGCCGACATCGTTGGGGAAATCCTCCGCGCGATTCGCGACAAGGAATATGTCGAGGTCTTCTACCAGTCCATGAACGACCCTGTAGGTGGGGAGCGGCGGCTGTCTCCCCATGCGTTGGTGCATGACGGGAACCGCTGGCACGTCCGGGCCTACTGCCACAAACGTAAGGACTTCCGGGACTTTTCTCTGACCCGTATCAAACACTGCAAATATGGTGGTCAAGATCGCGACCGGGCTGATGAGGACTACGCCTGGCACAAGATGGTGGACGTGGTTCTCATCCCTCACCCAGGTCTCACACCCACCCAGCGCAATTTGATCGAGGCCGACTTCCTGATGGAGAACGGTGAGATGCACGTCGAATGTCGGCAAGCGCTCCTCCTGTACCTCCTGTTCCAGCTCAACCTGAATGACGATCAGGCTGACCAGAGGCCCGAAGTCATCCAGCTCGCCCTCAAGAACAAGGATGAGATCAAGGCGCTGTTCCAGTATTAACCTCTAGAAAAATCAGCCAACACTCAACATCTCAGCTACCGGAATTGTCACGATGGCAAAGCTTGAAAATGAATTCATTCTGATTGCGGGCAGCATCTCCAAAAAGACAGAGAAGGCCTCGATCGATCTCGCGCACGACTTCACTCGCGCGGTCACCAAAAGCGTCTTGGCGGCACAGGGTGGACTCGTCGTCTACCTCGCAGGACTCCCTACCAATGAAGTTGGTGACCCGCTGACCTTCGATTGGACGGTGGTGTACGAGGCGGAAAAGCTGTTGGCTGGTTGCCCCCCTGCCCGCCAGTTGAAAATTGTGACTTCTAAGTCGGCCATGCAGGAAAAAATGACTCCAGAGCAGCGGATGCTCATCCGCCGACTCTCGGCTGAAAACTTCGCGGAAATTACTTATCTCGAGGATGACGTGATCACCGGCGGGAACATTGGTGATGAGCAAGTTGAAGTCGCAACAGCGATGATTGCCTTGGGTGGCGGCAAGGGTGTCTCAGACCGCGCCCGCAAAATGCGCAGACATAAGCTTCCCGTGCTGCCATTCGACCTCCAGCTGGGTGGGTTCAGCGAGGACGGCCAAGGAGCGCTCGGCCTGCACTCAAACTTCTTCAAAGAGCCCCTGACGATGTTTCCCCTCACCGGCGAGCAAGTGAAAGGACGTCTGGATAGCATGTCTTTGCAGGAACCCATCTACGATCTGGACAAAATCGCTGAGCTCTCCATAGGCCTCTTCCATGCTGAAATTGAGGCCCGAGAAGCGGAACGGTCTCCTGACCTTCTGGTGATCACAGCTATTGCCATTGAATTGGCAGCTGCAAAAAAAGTGTTCGGTGTCGGCGAAGATGTTCCAGCCCGTTTCACCGCCCACGGCGTCCACTATTGGCGAGTAACTATTCAGCGAGCTGACGGCCCACTTTCTTGCGTCATCGCTTCTCTGGGCAATGCTGGCAACGTCAATGCAACCGCCATCACAACGCTTCTCCTTTCAGAGCTGAAGCCTAAAAAGGTTCTGATGATGGGGATTGCAGCGGGCCGGCGTAAAAAGCTGAGCCTCGGTGAAGTCATTTTGTCCGAGCGTGTCGTGTACTACGAAGGGGCGGCAGCGCTCGCCGGTGACAAGCTTGCCGCGCGACCGGAGATGCCTCGACCTGGGCTTTCTACCCAACAAGATCTAAACGCTTACTTTGCAACCGCGTCCTTACCTGATCGCCTGCAACAACGTGCGAGCGAACTTGGTTTCGCGATGCCGACTGAATCCAAAGCCGGCGAGGTCGCGGCCCATCTGAAGGTATCCCCAGCAACCATTGCTTCTGGCGAACTACTGATTCGAGACCCGAAGCTTTTCGAGAGTTTCCAAGAGCTTCACGACAAAGCAGTGGTCGCCGAGATGGAAGCATATGGCGTTTTCGATGCCTGCGAAAAGCAGAGCGTGCCCGTCTTGGTGGTACGCGGCATCAGCGATTACGGTGACAAAAGCAAGGACAACACCTTCCACAAAGTGGCGTCCGAAGCGGCTGCCATTGTGACCCTTGATTACGCCACGCACGGATGGACTCGCAAACTGACTCTCTGAATTATCGTCTCTCGTTGGAGTAAGCGCCCTGCAGTCGTGGGCGCTTTTTCCATACAAGGCTACCTGCTCCGGCGGAATCGCCGGAGTGAACACGGAGGCATCAACGTGACTGAAGACACCCACGCTGCAGAACAGCCGTTATCCGGCGTTGCGTGCTGCTCGCTCAGCGCCTTGATCATGCCGTGCAGGCGCAGGATTTGCAGCTTGTCCAGAGTCGGATTGGGTAGCATTTGGGTGCTCCTTTTTTAGGTCAGTGGTAGTAGCCGGGGCCGCGCAGGTTGATGTGTTCGTCGGGCAGCAGCGGCAGATTCTGCTGGGCCAGTGGCAGGCGCTCCAGGCCTTGGCGCAGGATCGATTCGAGGCTTTTGTAACTGCACGCGCCCAGCGCCAGCGCACGCTGGCAAGCGGCTTCCAGCCGCTCTTCGCCGTGCTGTTTGCTCAGGCGCAAGATGCCCAGGCAGGCGCGGAAGCCGTGCTGCGGATAACCACGTCGACCTTGGCGGCCCAGCGCCGGTAGTGCTCGCAGTACCAGCTGTATTGAAAACCTTGCGGGTGGCTGAGGCGGTACTCCTGCCATAGCAGGGCCAGGGTGACGCCGGGGCGGCGCAGTTCGGCGTGAGCCCATGCCCAGTCGGGCATCGGGCGTTGATCGCTGGGGACGGTCGGCGCTGGCGGGAACAGGCATCGTTCCAGTTCGGCGTCCGACAATACCGTTGGCCAAGTCAGCCCGCAGGCGTTGAAGCGATGCAAGTAATTGCCGGCACTGCCGCTGCTGATGCGAAGGGTAGCGATCTTGCGCACGGACAGGCCGGCGTCGAACTTTAGACGTAGTACCTCTCGGATTTTACGCATGGATAAACGCTCCACGACGACCTCTTCGCTTCGATAAAAGAGGTCGATGGTAGTGAATAGTCCTGCGTTGCTGCCTGCCTGAACGCGGGCTGGGTCAGTGGGAAATCACTGTCCAAGTGCGCGTGGAATCCGCACCTAGCCCTTCACAGAAGCGCCCCACTGCCGTCAGCGAGCGCCAATACCTCACAGGTTCACGCCTTGAGCGCACCGGCAACCATTTCACGCCGAGGCGTAGTTCCAGGCGCCAGGCTTCACCGTCGCGCAACACGCGAAACTCCCGCGCCGTCCTGGTTTCGACCAATGCCTGCAACGTCTCCTGCTCGATGGCTGTGCGCATACGCCGCCCCTCCACTCTTCCGTCAGGCCATGCCCCACCCTGCTGGTATAGCGCAACCACGGCACCCGGCGACCAGGATGGTCATACAGAGTCACCAGGCGATGGATAACTGTGCGGGCCGATTCACCATAACGTCCAATTACGCGAAGGCCGGTCGATGAGCGTGTGTATCGGCTTAGGCGTTGTCTTTCTTTTCTTGCGCCTTTCTGAAGGCAAGGGCCATCGTTGTCTTGGCGGGAGGCTGCTGGGGGAGGCGGTTTGGCTGACGGCTGAGGGCGTTCGGGCGTTTGCTCGACTGCGCCGCTACAGTGGAATGAGCGGCGGTGGTTTGGGCTTTCTTTGCCTTGATCCGCTGGGTCAGGTCACTTCGCGCATCCGCTAGCAGCAGGAAGGCGGTGAGGGTGATCGGCACGCCATGGGGCAGGAGGATCGACAGCTGCAGACTGGTGTCAGGGTTGGCTTTAACCAAGGCCAGGCTTTTCTCGGAAAATGCCTGAGTGTGCAGATGGTGTTCGACCAGCCGCTGGATGTAGAGGCAAATGCGCTGGTGATCCAGGATACCCGTGATCTTGAGAAAGTCTTTGTCGATGCCGATGATCGACTCGATAGCGAACGGCTGCCAGCCTGAACGTTGCCAAGCATAGGTGGCAGCTTCGGTGGTGACGCTCGGGGCAGAAGCGAGTTTTTCGGAGCGGCTGGCGTTGTCAGTGCACGGGTGGAAGTCTTTGTCGATGCCAATGATCGACTCGATAGCGAACGGCTGCCAGCCTGAACGTTGCCGAGTATAGGTGGCAGCTTCGGTGGTGACGCTCGGGGCAGAAGTGAGTTTTCCGGGGCGGCTGGCGTTGTCTGTACACGGGTGCTTAGGCCAAGGCGGGCCTAACTCGTCGAAGAAGACCCGGCCACCACTGGGCGATTGGTAAAAGAATACAGCCGCGCCGCACACAGGGCAGCTGGCATTAGGATTGACGTAGCTGTCGTATGTGTTCGTTAGCGCACGTGGCCACCAGCTTTGCGCAGCGGGCACGAAATAGGAAAAGGTCGATCTCCCCGAGTGTCCTTCCCCGCCCCAGCCGCAGGTACAGTTTAGTGGGTGATTCCATGCGTTGCACATAAACACCTCGTTGTGGCCGTGGTGGCTAAACGCCTTATCTTTCAGTACGTCTCAGCGTAGCAGCCCGTTGCGCGATATTTGGTGCTCAGATCCGATAAGTGATGGGTTGAGTTGACGACAACTCAGGAAAGTCCGGAACTCTGTGGTTCACCTGATCTGGATCAGTGAGCACCAGGCCTATAGCTCGAAGGCTTCGACCAGAAGCAGTCACTCAGCGCGCTTACAAACGGAGGGACGATTTAGTTGTCCATTCAGCTGGCCTTGCTGCGATACCAGACGACAGTATGGTCATTACCAGCTTGGGATTTTCGTATTTCGAACTGCTGTGATTCGTGCAGAGCGTACCTCCAACTGCTACGGCTGGTACAGTTACACCACTTCCCGGGACATGATCTTCAGTCACTGCCAACTAACCCCAACAGGATCTGTTCCAAACGATCCGCCTCGGAAGCTACAGAGCAAGCGATAAATTCAAGCTCCTCGTTATTCAGATGGGCTATCGGATGACATGCCCTCACTGCCAACTGGCCATGCTCATCAATGTGAAAATCCACCAAATCGAACGCCAGATTACGCCTCAGCGTGTGTGTTATCAGAGGGCAGCCTGCGATGGATTTATCCACCTGTGCGAGTGCCAAGGTTTTATGCTTATCGAGCACGACTGAAGAGAAAACCACATGCGAGCCGCTCAGGCACCAGTCGACCGGCTGCTTTCGGCCTTCGTGATGGAAAGTAAACAAAAGACGGCTATCGGCCTCTTCGTAGATGCTGACTCGACCATTTACCTTGCAAAGTGCTTTGACCTTTTGCCGAATCCCATCCCATTGTTGACTGGGAGAGTCATTTTCAGCTACAGCCCCCAATACTCGCTGGTAGATGTCATCCACTTCGATGCTGATCAGCACCTCTTCACCGCCCGCATAGACCTCTGTGTTGCGTTTGAGCTTCGCCGCCCCAGTGGCAGAGTCATAGCTGTCCCATTGCAAACGAACCAGCGGGGCTTTTTGCAATTCACGTAGCCAGTTCACTCGACTGGACGCGTGCAATTCGCTGTACGAGCAATCAATAGCTGCAAGGGATGTTGCCGATATCAGAAGCCTGGCTAGCCCCTTGGCGCTGCGCACTTGGAAAGCAACAGGCACTGCCCCATTGCCATCCCAACCCCACCCATTGGTTGTCTCTTGCAGACGTACTGGCGTGGTCGAATCGTCAAGCAACTGGCTCAGGCAGTGCTCGACCTGACTGCGGACATGAGCTAACCGGCGAACCACCCCACCCTGTTCTGTTTGGAGTAAAGAGCGGAAGTCCTCACCAATTAGATCCTCCGTACTGATCTTAAAAAGGCTCTCAAGCGGCTCGGTGATTTGGGGTTCAATGGCGCTCGACTCAGCCAGTTGCTCGCGCATGTCAATGCTTTGCTGGAAGGTCGCGCTGCCATCCCCAAGCCTATGGAGTGAGCGCTGAAACGCATTCAAGTTAGCTGCGGCCTGCCGCACCTGGAAAAACTCAAGGCTCTCTCGAATATGGGGATAGCCCACCTGGATGAAGTGCTGCCCATATAGCTCACCGGCACTCCCCATGCGTCGATGTGCCATGGATGCAATGCGGTCAACCCGACCTACCTTTTGCTCCAAGGCTATTGGGCTGGCTGAGATACCGTAGTGCTGGATGCTGTCGCAGAAGGTGTGGAGATCTTCTCCTTCCTGAAAGACATCCGTTGAGATCAAAACGCGCGGGTAGCCAGGCATTCTGAATTTTCGGGCCAAGGGTGAGCGATTGGTGCTGTTCTCACCTGTAGCCCCGCTGACTGGTGACAACGGATTGAGCTGGGCCGTTAGGTAGCGGGTCAGCTTGTCTGCCGAGGTATGGTACGCATCGGCAAAGTTGAGCTTGATGAGCAGGTCTAAGTTACAAGCAAGGTCATACAGGATTTGAAAGGAGCTGAAGCCTGCACCGGAGCTACGTTGTTTCATGAGTAGCTCGACAAAGCCGGTGATCAAATTGCTGTCGGCATCCGTCTCGGTGTCCCCTCTGCGTGCGCTGCGCAATGAGTAGAGATCAATGAATGGATGGTCGAGTCGACACGCCACAGCCAATAACTCGGTATGCGTCAGAATCCGGCGTACGGCACGTTCTGCGACCAGCTCATCCTGGGTTGCTAATAGCTGGAAAGTCTCATTACTCCAGGCAGGCGCTACGCTGGTCAGCTCCGATAAAGAGCGCGTTACGTCCCAGAATGTTTTGCGCTCCAGTTCAGCACGGAGAGCGGTCAAGTCTGCCAGGTCAACCTCTGCTTTGAAGCCTTCAAATGCGGTCGACAGAATGCGTCCAGCTGCAATTTTGGCCTGAACCCCGCCTTGCGCTTGAACCGTCTTGAGATAGGCATACTGCGCTAAACGGAAACGCAGCTGCGGTGTGGGCTTTGTCTTTCCATTGCTGTGAATCCATTCCTGCCATTGAATTTGGCAGTCAGCCACGCTTGGCATGCCTTCCAACGTGGCCCAGTTTGGCTCGAACATGTAGCTGTTCTGCGCCAAGGCATTCCTGAAGTTGAAGGGCAATTGCATCAGTTGCTCTGCACCTAGCTCCAGCTCGGCATTTTTACCCCTGTAGAACCAGGTGAAGAAATTCTCGCTACTAGCCCTGGCCTCCCCGTCCTCGCCAACCTCATCAGTTAATGCCTGGTTTCGATCACGAACCAGGGAGCTGTACTTGTCGAACCAGTGGGCGACAGCAGAGTCACTTCGTATGTAGTCCCCCAACCATGCATCGTAAGCACGTTCCAGCTTGAACTTGAGCTCAGAAACACTCCTGACCCGACGTACGAATATCAGCTGCTTCTTGCCCTTCCCGAAGCTAAGCTCATGCGTTTTCTCTGCCACCCAGTCCATCTTGGGGTGTGGTGGGGTGGTCTTGAACTCCTGATTGAAATCGTCGATCAGGCTTTCAACCACATGACGATCTTGAGCATCACGTTTATTGCCTTCAATCGGCTGATCATCCTGGCCATCGAACTCAATGGCTTTGTTTTTTTCGCCTGGCAGGTAGCTTTCGAACGATGCCAGCATGCCAAGCTCAAAGCGTCCTGCGCAGTTCTCCTGCAAGTACTCACTGACCTTCTTCTGCATCAGCGCAGCAAAAAGGTGCTGCTCAATGGTCATCTGTACTTCAGCAGCCGTACCAGTTCGATGCTCTTGGCGGTACATGTTGCGGGTGTGGATCTTACCACCTAACTCAATGGCATTGAGTCGGCGGACGATTAGCCTCCCCAATGCTGCTTGGGCCGAGTCAGAGGTACAGTCGTTGCCGGAGGGTAAAGCTGCTTCACGGGAAAGGCCGAAAAGGTTCAGTTGATTGTGTAGGTGATTCAGTTGCCGGTCGAAAGGTGTAGCCGACAGCAATAGCAACCGCCCAACGCGATTGGTGCGTTCTGAGTCAGAACCCAGAAGCATGGCTAGCAACTGGTTGCGGTCACTGGTGTCTCGCCCCTTCTTCAGGTTGTGTGCTTCATCGACTACGACAAGATCGAAGCGTGGAAGGATGTCGTTTAAGGCCTTTGCCCAAGCAGCTTTCACTTTGTTCTTCAGCTTTGAAAACTCAGATCCCGATAACCCATCGTGGAGTTCAGCCCGCAGCTTGTTGGCTGCCTCCATGTGTTGTGGCAGCAGTCGAGCGAACTGACTCAATGATGCTCGTAGGTCAGCGACGGTATTACCCAGCGCAAAACTGAATGCTGACGTACAGATGAAGTAGTCACGGTTACTGCTGGTAGCAACGGCCTGAATCAGCTCCGGTAGCCCAAGGCATACTAGATAAGGTGCAACGGGTTGGTTGCCGAGCCCCTTTACCGAAAGGTCACGTGGGACATAGTTGTACTCGACGAAGCTCCTGTAGTCCTTGACCCATTTGTCGCGTACATTGTTCTTGGGCAATAGGTAAAGCACGCGTAGTGAGGGGTTAAAGCGCCTCATCAACGCAGCTACTCCCAGGGCGATGTATGTTTTACCCATGCCGACCTCATCAGCAAGGTAGGCTACCCGGTGATCTGCCAGTCGATTATGCAGGGCGACAGTCCCTTCAAGCTGCTGCACTGCAAGTTGTTCTAGTTCTTGCTTGCCAGCAGAAAAATCAATCAGGCTCGCAGCCGTGGCTTGGTCAATCCTTTGCAAAGCAATCCCCTTCCCTGTTTTGGCGCGTCATCGTCGCAACAGGCTCAAAAAACTTGGCTTTAAACCAGCGTAAAAATTGTTCGCCCTTTTCTTCGTCGAGCTGAGGCAGAAGCTCTCCCTGCTCCAAGGTCAGGAGTGCTGTCTCCGCATCTTCGAGCAAGGACGCATCCGCATGCTTGTTAAAGCGCTTCAGCAGATCAGAAACGCTCAGTAACGTCAGGTAACGCACGATCAACGATGGAGACTGCTTGCCGGGGGGCTTAGTAATGGTCTCAAGCAACTTCCGTAAGGAATCAGGTTGTTGGCCGCGCAGGTAGTACGCCAAGGTCTGTGTGTCACCGCCTTGCTCAGCTTTTTGTAAGCGGCCTGCGAGTTCCCAAAATGCCCCGTTAACCTGGGAAAATTCAGAGAAGAAGCTCTCAAAGGATCCCTCAGACGTGAGCTCAGGTAGAAACTCATCCTGAAGGCCCTCCTCTTGGCTGGCATGAAGCAGCCGGACAGCCAAGTCACCAAATAGCTCCAGGCGACGCGACTCATGCATGCCTATGAAAATCCTAAGCAGTGCCTGCAAGTCCAGAGGGGGCAGATGAGTCGGTCTACAGAAGAGATTACGTTGCGAGATCAATATCGTGCCGGTGGCATGCTTTCCATCCGAGTGCCAGCGTGCCTGGATCAGTGATGATCCTTGAAGATGC
The DNA here is from genome assembly GCF_001320565.1 of Pseudomonas sp. NBRC 111132. NCBI lineage: Bacteria > Pseudomonadati > Pseudomonadota > Gammaproteobacteria > Pseudomonadales > Pseudomonadaceae > Pseudomonas > Pseudomonas sp. NBRC 111132. The sequence goes on along the minus strand of NZ_BCBI01000007.1, from coordinate 90,642 downwards.
TGCTTCAGCTGTGAGGCTGGAATAGCCTGGTCTTCCTGGGAATTGAGCTGTACGTCGAGTAATACGTCCAATGCACTGCTGAGTAATGTGAGCGAGCCCGGTTTAGCGGTCGTCAGATGGAGGGTTTCACTCTGCCAGTCAAACAGCGCATGGATGGCTGGCATTTCCTCGCTGCTAAGGTTGCTCTGACTTTGGGCCTCAGGCTCTACGTTAAACTTGTCTGGTGCTGCCTGAAGTGGCGCGAGCAAGCACTTTGTTGCATGCCCACGAAGTAAGAAGCCGGCTTCCACATTTTGGCGAAAGGCTTTGAAGCTCAGATTAACTGAGCCCACGAATGCCCAAGGATCGCTCCCCAGAGACTGGTAGATTTTGGCATGGAGCTTTCGGTGACCGGCTTTAGGGTCGAGGTGATTCTTGCGAATGGATTCAGACCAGCGCCCCCAACTGATCGTCTCGTTGGATAAAGCCTCGTAAACCGACTCTCGATCAACCAAAGCCTGACCATGCTCATCTAGTGGTAAAAGCACAGTGGTTGATGGGTGGCGCTTGAGTAGGCTTATGATGACCTGATTGTCACCTTCGGCAGCAAAGAACGGACTGATCACTTCTAGCGGCGCATCAGCGTTGGTCTGCTCGATGATGAATGCGTCGAATTGAGTTCGCCCTTCGCCGCTACTTGAGAAGTAGAAAGCACAGCTGGGGTCGGCAGCAGTGGACTCGAAGGATCGCGCCACATCAAGGATGGCCTCCAGCACAGGCGCCGGTGTCTGAGCCTGGAAGAAGTGCAGCGCATCCAGCAATGGCTTATGGATGTTGCTGGGGGCAAAGCCTTGGCTCAGTTCGACCCAATGGCCGACCTCAAGATTCTCCCACCAACCCGCCTTGGTCAGATTGAAAGAGCCAGCCCCTAAAACGATGCTCAGTTGCTCGGATTTGCGTTCACGAACGACAAGCACCATGAGTTTGGCGTGTTGGCAGGCACCTCCTACTCGCATCGGCAAGTAGTCAACCTCAAGTCGAGGCGCCAGCTGGGGATCAAATACGTCCAGGTCGTACACAACTGCCAAGCGCCCAGTGTGTTTGCGCATCAGGCTCTGCAACTGGTAGTAACGGACAGTTTCGTTGCTGGAAAGGGCTGGATTTCCCAATAGTAGGGGTAGGACTTCGAGCTCAAAAAAATCTGGCTCAAAGCTGTACGTGCTGAAGAACGCCTGCATGACCTCCCGCTCGCCAATGGTTGCGCGGAAAGCTTCACTTATGGTCATGGCCTTCATTACACGGCCTGCCTGGCAATCTGTAGAAACGAGCCAATGAAATAGGTATTCCGCCACGTACCTTGGCAGTACGTACTTAGGGATGCCGGGATAGATGCACGATCATTGGCGACGCGCACTCTCAAGACATCACCCTGCCATTCAAGCCACGCAGCTCCACCCCGCTGCTGCATGACTAGCTTGTTTTGCTCCAATACGCAGTTGATCAGGGCATCAGCATCAGGCGCGTTAGCTGCCTCGAAAAGCCGCATCAGGAATGCTCGATGCGGAAGCTTTGCTACTGCCTGCCAGACATTAGTGAACCCCAAGCCTTCATCCAGGCGTGGCTGAAGAATATCCAGTAGAGCTGCACGGTCAGAGCCTTTCTGGCCCTGTAACCAGTCCATGAGTGTGCCCGCAAGCACAAGCATTGGCTCTAGGGACTGAATCTGAAGGATTGTTTCTCGCAGATCACCACTCGCTTTCGAGGAGTCGCTCAGCCACCTACAGAAAACCGGAACACTGATCTCGCCATTGAAATGGCTGAGGTAATCCGTTGCTCTGCTGTACAGCTCCATCTGCAATGGTTTTGCTGATTGCCAGTTGAGTAGTGCCTGCACTACCGTGCGGCGCAGTTGTCTGTCTCGAAGCATGCGATGAAACGCAGTAGCAAGGACATCGAGATCAGACACGCTGAGTTGACTATGTTGAGCAAGGGAATTGAAGGCGTTCCATTGATCTTCACCCAGGCACAGAACCATCTCGGTTACGAGTGCTCGCCCCTGTTCAGTCAACCGTCGCTCTGCCCCCGAGATCAGACCTGCTACCTGCATGGCTGTGGAGTACAACCCCCACAGGCCGTAACTCAGCTGGTTGCTCAGGATCTGTGCAGACTCAGCCTTGCCAAGAGACAGTTGGCCGTTCTTGAAATTGGCCTTTGCCCGAGTGATGCCCAGAAAGTTTTCATTCCCAGCAGCAAGGCGCAGATATGCCGCTAGCTGTTCAGCACGCAGAAATTTCGTTTGGATCTGTTCGAGTTGATCTGTTGAAGCGTTTGCCTGTGCACAGCATAGCAAACTGACCATGAAGTTATCGAGGTTGCTCGTGACAGTGGTAAGGTTGCCGACCACCTTACGCCCCATATAGCTCCAGATTGCCTCAATTCCCAAAGGGTCTCGCGACCCCTTGGGTCGTGAGCGCTCATCCATGAGTGACAGCACTGTAAGCATTTGATTTTTCCCAAGCATGGCCGATGTAGCCACGTACATGATGTCAATCTGCCCATGTTAAGCCGGCAAATCAACAAGGGCAGACACTCAGTCTTGTACCGCGTCTTTATGTCTGAGATGGGGCAAAGTCCTTTGCACAGAAACTGGGAGATCTCAGCGGTGCCCGGTGCGCAAGCACCGGGCGGAGCAGGAAAGGCCAAAAGCCGTAACCCTGCAGCCCACGCCGCTGAGAAGTCGGATACGTCCGTAGTACCTGAGAAGCCATTGAACAAAGGGCCTGCCACTGCGGAGATAGTAGAGGAAAGGGACGTAGCCAAGGGAAACACTGACAGGCCTCCCGCGCCCCGGACACAGAGCCGGATCAGTTGCGAGTCGATGGGACTTGAAGGTGTACGTGAGGCAGCCAGAAGGAACAAGGTCATGCAGTTCACGGCATTGTTGCACCACATCACACAACAGTTATTGGCGCAGAGCTTTTATGCCCTGCGCCGCGATGCTGCGGTGGGTGTGGACGGCATGTCGTGGCGAGACTATGAGGAAGGTCTTCTCCAGCGTGTATTTCAACAAAGGTCTGGTTGCCTTGCCGGCCTACGTACTGGGCGTCAGCGAAGGTCATCTGCTTCATCGGGAAACTCGGGCATCAGCATCGGCATATCTCATCAGACTCGGGGAATCTTCTTCAGGATTTCCCTGAGTGCAGTTTTTCTGGCTATATGCCACTATTCGGATCTTTGTTCGGTTTCCAACATAACCAACACAAGACGTCAACGCGTTTGCTGTGCTGACGATGACGACATGACGGAAAGAATGATGGGAAGCTAGGATAGCTTCCTTCAAGGAGATGAAATGCACGAAAGCACCATTGAACTGTTTCGCGATGAATCCCTTCGATTGCTGCAAGTGGAGATCGACCTGCTGCAGCGCATGAGGGATGCGAAAGGTGTTGTTGTCGAAGAACACGCCGAGGAGCACCAGACCTTTTCGTCAGCCAGTATCGACAAAGATCTGAAAATGCTCAGTGGCGAGATGAGCAAGCTGGAGCGCCTGGAAATGGTACTGGCTGTTGTCGGTACCATGAAGGCCGGTAAGTCCACGACCATCAATGCCATCGTTGGCACTGAAGTGCTACCCAATCGCAACCGCCCCATGACGGCGTTGCCAACGCGGATTCGCCATACGCCAGGTGTCAAAGAGCCCGTTCTGTTGTTGGAAAACAATGGCCCGATCAATGCGCTGGTGGACAAGCTGCGGAAGGTTATTTCCAAACCGGGCGGTAAAGAAATTCTAGCGGCCAACGCGCACGATAAAGACATGACGGCGCTGCTGCAGTTTATCCTCAGCAAGCAACCCTTCGAGCATCGTCATGAAGGCCCGGAAGCCATCTTTTGGTTCCTCAGGAGCCTGAACGACCTTGTTCGACTGTCTCAAGCACTAGAGGTTGAGTTCCCGTTCGACTGCTATGCCAGCATCGATGACATTCCGGTTATCGACGTGGAGTTCGCACACCTGGCGAATCTGCCGGGCAGCGTGGGCAGTTTCACACTGCTCGATACTCCCGGCCCGAATGAGGCCGGCCAGGTTCATTTGCGTCATATGCTGCATGAACAATTGAAAAATGCCTCGGCAGTATTGGCTGTTCTCGACTTTACCCAGCTCAAGTCAGATGCTGACCATCAGGTGCGTGAAGCGCTTGAGGAAATTGCCGACGTTGCGCAAGGGCGCATGTTTGCCCTGGTCAACAAGTTCGATGAAAAAGATCGCAACAGTGACAATGCTGAGCAAACCCAAAATCTGGTTGCCGAGTCGCTGCTCAAGGGGCGCCTGGACGTTTCGCAGGTTTTCCCAGTCTCGTCGAAGCTGGGCGATCTGGCCAACCGGGCCAAGCGTGAACTGGATATCAACGGCCGTCTTCCGCCGATCAACGGCGAAATCAACGCCTGGGTCGAAGACTTTGGCAAAGCTGCCTTCGGCGCGATGTGGGAGATGCAAATTGAAGATCCAGACACGGTAAGGAAGACCGCCGACCTGTTGTGGAAAGCGTCGAAATTCTCCGAGCCGCTGGACAAAGTTATCCGCAAAGCCCACAGCCAGGCTGCGATCCTGGCGATCTCCTCGGCCGCCGCCAAGCTGGTGGACATTTCCAGCAGGCTGAATAATTTTTTGGACGTTCGCGAGGTAGCGCTGGGAAAGAGCGCAGAAGAGTTGGTCGGGCAAATCAACTCTTTGCTCAGTGATATTGAGCGAATCAGTGACCTTGAGCGTCAAACACATGCCGACACAAAAAAGGCGCTCAAAAATATCAAGGTGAAGATGGAGCACGCGTTTGACGCGATTCGCAGCGATATCAACGATGAGATTTCTGAAGGTTTCATCGCCGCGAAGAAAACAGAAGAGCAACAGTCTATCGAGACTGCAGCCGCTAGCTCTATGGGAGCATTACGTGGGTTCTTGGGGGTATGGGATGCACTCAAGGGGCAGACTGCTGGCCAAACAAAGCAAGCATCACGTAAGTCGGGTAGCAAATTTGGTCGAGAGTTCGATGAAAATAATCCGATCATCAGCCTGAACTCTCGAGAGGACGCAGAAAAAGTTGTCAAGGATATTGAAGAGGGTGTTCAGCAAATCATCGACTCGAATGAGTCGCGTCTGATCAAGGACTCAGATCAAATCCTCAAGGATTTCCGTGTCACCTTCGAGCAGGATATCTCGACTCAAGCCAGCTCCATCATCGGTGAGCTTAATCAGCGGCTCAACGGCTGTGGCTTTTCGATCGAAATCAATATGCCCTATACACCCGCACTGTCTATGCGCGAAGGCCGTGGCGAATTATTGCGTGGCGTCATCGAAAGCAAGCAGCGTGCAGTGACCAAGCGTCGTCGCACCACCAGCTTGTGGGGGCGTTTGTGCGAAGTGTTCGATACCGACGACTGGGGTTGGGAAACTTATTCTTCGACGGTTGGTTACTACGAAGTGGACATCGACAAGGTCAAGGGCTCTATCGACAAAACCATTGATAAGCTGTTCGCCGCGTTGGCAACTGCGATGCTTGAGACGATCGAGAAGCCCCTGGAAGAAAGCGTCAAGCAGTTCTTCGGTGAGCTCAAGCTGGCCGTGGAGTCGCTGCGCAGTGACCTGGCACAAAGCATTCGTGACAAACAAACCAGCCAGGAACAGCAGAAGGCACTCGCTGAGCGCCTGGCCGAATTCAAGCGTCAGGTGCCGGGGCTTCAGCAGGACAGCGCGGCGCTCAAGCGAGACGTTCAACCGCAAGACAGTGAGGTCATGGCATGAGTGGGTCAAATGCCATTGCGCCGAATGCTGAAGTTTGCCAACTACTGACCTGCCTGCCGGAAAAGTTCGTCGTGGATTTTGCCAATGGCATCGATGTGGCTCGCGAACGTCAGCGCCATATGGCGACGCGAACCGGCTTTTTCTCGCGTTTATATGATGGCTTTACCGGTCAGGATGCTCGTCATCAGGCCGAAATTAATGCCAGCTTGACCGACGGCATTGAAGGTTCGCTGATCTGGTTGCAAGACCTCACTGAATCCTTGGCGCGTAGTAATCATGCGATTGTCCTGGTTCAGTCCCGGGTGAATGGGATGAAGCACGATATGGCGCATCTCATTGACTATTCAGTGACCACTCGGCAAGCACTCAACGAGCTTTCACAGCGACTGGATGAGCGCTGTTTTGCATTGGAACAGCAGGTCGCTCGCATCGATATCCTGCAGCAGGCCCACCTACACCTCGATGGTGTGTTCAGCAAGTGGGGGGCGGGGCGCTTCAATGGCCTGAGTTTCTCTGGCCGCTGCTATGCCGCCCTGGAAGAGCTGCGCTGGGGAGCGTTTGGCAATTACTGTCAGACCGTGTCGGGACATGAGCGTCAGCAGCAACTGGAGCGCCTGGCCAACTTGGCTATCATCCAGTTGAACCAGGATGCCAGGCTTACCCCAGGCGAACGTATTGCCACCCGTGAGCGCTGGCTGGCTAGACCGGCAGCCAACACTGCCTGGCTTGATGGTGAACAAGCGGTTAGTTACCTCGGCGACTGGGCTGATCCGTATTTGGCACCGTTCTCGTATGCGGTATCGCAGATACCTGACGAGTTGCCCCTGCATTTGCCACGGTTGGGCTCAGCTCAGCGCATGACTGAAGGCATGATCAGTGAGCTGTTCATGGAGGCTTCGTCATGACCGAAGCGATGAAAGTTGGCCTGGTGTTATCGGGTGGCGGCGCTAAGGGAGCCTACCAGGTAGGCGTGCTCAAGGCTTTGCGCGAGCTGGGAACGCAGATCGACGCCGTATCGGGGGCGAGTATTGGAGCCCTGAACGGTGGTGTTTTGGCCTCGGCCCCTTCGCTGGATGTGGCCATCGAACGCCTGGAGCGGCTGTGGGGGCGCCTGGCCATGGACTCACCGTTGAGCATGAAAGTGCCAGGTTATCTGACTCTCCTTGTGGCTGCGGGCTTGCGCGTGCAGGGAGCGGGTATCGCCCTGGGCGTTCTGCACGCGGTACAAGGTATTGCTCAACGGCTGGATTTGGCGTTGCCGAGCTGGCTCGATGGGGCTGACGCAGGTGTTCTCAATGATCAACCATTGAAGGCACTGATGGATGAGTTTCTGGTCAGCAAAGATCTCGAACGAGGTCTGCCGTTATACGTATCCTCATATCGAAGCGGTGGTGGATTACGGGACATGGCGCGGGCGCTGAGTGCTGAGTTTGGGCTTGCTGATACGCCGGATTCCGAGTTCCTGCACATCCAGTCCCTTGACGAGAAGGTACGCAAGGACGTGTTGTTGGCCTCGGCAGCCATTCCATTGTTGTTTGCACCACGTCGTATTGAGGGACAACGTTACTCGGACGGAGGTCAGGGTGGCTGGCAGACCATGCAGGGGAATACACCGATTACTCCATTGCTCGAGGCTGGCTGCAACCTGGTGATCGTTACCCATTTAAGTGATGGCTCGTTATGGAGCCGGCAACGTTTTCCTGGCGCCACCATCCTTGAAATCCGTCCGGGGCAAAGTCTTAACCGCGCCACCGGCCCGCTTGGTGGTACGCGCGACCTGTTGGGGTTCGATGCCGAGAAAATCCCGTCCTGGATTGAACAAGGCTATAACGACACCCTGCACTGTGTCGGGCGAGTCATGGCCGCTCAAAAGAGTCGCAACGCATTACGTGCATCTGAGACAGCATTGTGCGCGATCCAGAAAGATTCGCTACAGGCTGACAAAGTACTATCTGATGCAATGGAGCGACTGAAGTAAGTGCGTGCCTGGGTGGCAAGGAGGGACGACGTAATTATGTCGCGCCTCCTTGCCACGCCGGCAGGTATTCCATCCTGGGGTGACTTTCATGCCTGTGCCTATGCGACCCTATACCCAGTACTGCAGCTCATGCAGCTGGAGCCATACGGTTATTCCGCTGAGCGATGTACTGTTTCCAGGGGACTGGCTCGACCAGTGTCCAACCTGCGGTGCTGCGCCCTTGCAGCTCCGCGCAGCGACTCCTGTGGAATTGCTTGCCGCCCGCCTCAAGCAACTATTGAAGTACCGACGGTGATGTTGCCTGGCTTGAGTCTTTGTCAGAGACATACTTGGCGCTTGCCCATGTTGGCTTGACGCGACCATTTTGGCTGCGTGGCGAATCGCCACTCTATTGAGTATCATCGCTGCTCAATTTTGAGCAGCTTGCGCACCCTGACTTCAGAGATCATCACGCGGCTTACTGATGCCCTTGGCCGGCTGGAAGCGCTCGATAGCGCGTAATTATGCCAAGCGCATCCTGGATTTTTTGCTGAAAAGCTGATGTGGCACTGAACTATGCCGATATTGAACTACGGACAATCAGCTATCGAGTGGTATTTTTGGCTCGATACCTACCGCATTCCCCACCAGCTATCTTTGTTTGGTGCGGGTAGTTTATCTGTTGAAAAGGTGAAGGCCCGACGCGCGACGGGCCAGGTGATCGCACGTTCGGCAGCGTTAGCTGCACACGGCTGAGTAGGCTTTCTCTACGCGCGCGAATCCGGACGAGCTTTTTCCGTTCTTACGAGTGGATAGCGGTGTCGCAGAGTAGAAATCCCGTATCGCTGCCATGCCTGAAAACCATTCGAAACCGCCGCACTAGACGATACGGTCTACGCTTCCTGAATGGAGGTTTAAAGCCAACGGCAAAGAGCCTTATGCGTGGCTGCGCCACGCATTGGAACGCCTGCCGCGGGCGTCCTCGATCGCGTCCTCAGTGGAAGACTACGAAGCGCTGCTGCCGTGGAATTGCACACCTCAAATACATAGCTGAGTGCTCTGCCCATCGTTGGTTAGGTGGGGTTCACGGAGCGCTTACGATCCACCTGCTGGTGCTCCTTAAAGATTTAAAAATTTAACTGCCATCAGATAGCGAAAGCGGTGCTTACACCGCTTCCGGATAATATACCGACGATTGGACAATCGCGTACTTACTCGGAGGTTATTTGTATGACGGCTTGTAGGGCGGTTCCGAATAGAAGGTAAACAGCACCAGCTTCTCGACGGGCTCATAAAACATGATGACTTTTTCCGGGCCACCTACTTGATAAGAGCCCGAAGACACCGTTGCAACATGATAGAACGGGTGCCCGGAGGGGCCCTTGGGATACACGGGCGTAATTCCGTTACACTCCTCAGCATAGTACAGCGGCATGCCACGCATCCCTACCAGCCAGAGATCCACATCACCGCCGATTTGCTCTACAAAGGGATACCGATCCCGGCCTTCCACGCCCCTACCGGGATGAAGCCAGTAAGGGTCATAAAGATATCCTGTCTTGCGGTAGCCGTCACGAACAACCACAAAAGAGGAACTGCAGTCCTTGTAGCATTCAATCAACTCGGATCGAGCATACGGATAGGGGTCTGAAAGGTCTGCATTTTCTGCATGAAGGAAGAAATAACGAGGATCACCCATCAGGCGGTAACGACCGCCTTCGATTTTGAATCCGATCCAGTTTGTTTGCAGCAAGGCGGAATGATAGTCCGTATGCTCGGTAGCATAACCGACCGGACGATCTTCGCCTGGTTCAAGCGGACACAGCATATGCGCGCAACCAGACCACTCCCGATTAACCGTACTCAGATCAATACTGAAAAGCGGGTGCAGATGTGTGGCAAGGTCGGTTTGATCGGGAACAAAAACGAACTCAGGCTCTGGAAACATGTAAAAATCGGAAGGCTCCTGCGTGTAGTCAGGGCGTCGCGCGATCATCTCCTGGCATACATTTTTGAACGGATCACTATCTCGCCCCTCCTCCCTGAAATTCTTCGCAAGCTCGATAAAAATATCAAAATGGGCATCACTGAGGCTGGAAAGCTCTTTGGCAGAAAATTTGTAATTGTTGCTGTCATGCATCGACAGAACGAATGATTGCAAATACTGTGCGGAGGCATCCCGCCCGTTGATCAATAAATCGGCATGTGTCTGAAAAGGCGATTCATACATGGCGTTTCCGTCCGAGATATTTTAGGTAACCATCTGGAAAGACCTGGCAGGCCAATCGGAGCATTCCGATTGAACTACCAGGCATAAACGACTTTCAACCGTTCCTGGATGTCAGTCCTGATTGATATGCGCCATCATGCCATTGACATCGACTGCACGTATGTACCGTGCTGGGTTGGCGTCATTGGCGACTTCCTCAAAATGCTTTTCACCGCAGAGGATTTTGGCACCCTCGACGTGGCGCAGATCGCCCCACCAGGTGCTGCCTTTGGTTTCCACGACGAAGTACAGTTTTTCCTTGCCTTCGTCATCGACGACCACCGCCCAGTCCGGGTTATAGGTGCCCAGCGGCGTTGGAATTTTGAACCAGGACGGCAGCTTCGCATAGACTTTCACGTCTTCGTTGCTTTCCAGCTGTATGGCAAAGTTTCTCTCTACGCCCGCCGAGTCATAGACGACATGCGTATAGACAGACTTTTGCGTTTCGAGGGTATTTTTCAAATAGCCCTTCAGCTCCTCCTGCTGGAAAAGCTCCTGTGCATAGAAGTGCTCGTCACCAATTTTGCTGTACTTAATGCCATCGACCAGCGCCAGACGTTTGGTGCGGTTGATGGCCTCTGAAGCAAAGTCGATGAACTGCTGCGGGTTGCGGGCAAAGTCCCGCAGGCGGCGACTCTCGGTGAGGATTTTGACGATGCTGCTGCGGGTCAGCTGGGTCTTGTCCTGCAAATCCGTGATGATGTCAGGAAGCTCGATGTCATCCTCATGGATCGTCGTGAATTGAGAGACGTCCGTTTCCATTGTCGTCACGCCACCTTTACCTATCGCAATGTCGGCCTTTCGGAATTGTGCCCTGGTTTTGGTGATAGGCGGGCAGTCCAGAATGGCTTTGGCGCAATCCTCAATGAGCTTCTCATTATTGAAATCGACCCGGTAAGTCGTCTTGTACTTGATACGCTCCCAGAGCGCCTTGAATTCCTCGCTCTGAAGAACGGCCTCGCGGGTGCGGATGGTTCTGCGGTCATCCGCATTCTTGATATCGAGCTTGCCAGCGAGCTTCTTCAAAATGCGCAGGATGTCTTCTTCAGCGTCATCCGCCTTGCACCCAAGCCCGGCCTTGATATCGTCCGGCAGTTTGAAACTGCCGTCTTTCAGCGCCGATCGAAGGCTGTCCTGGATCTTGCCTTTGGCATCAACAAAATCTTCGCTCTTCAGGAATTTCCGGATTTTGTCGGATTGCTCTACACCCAGCGGCGCTGCCTCGCCTTTGTCGTTGACGATGAGCACTGTCGCGAACTGGTGAGACTCAACGATGCCAAAGCGGATGCCGGTATCTTCTTCAATCTCCTTCTGAAGATTTTCGGCAAACTCTTCATAGCTCTCGGTGGCGATCACGGTGAGCGTGTTGATGTCAGAACCGCGCAGGCGCTGCCCTTCCTGGTTGACGCAGAGACGCAAGCCCCGCCCGATGGTCTGGCGACGCTCCCGCTCAGTACCCATTTCACGCAGGGCGCAAATCTGGAAGACGTTCGGGTTGTCCCAGCCCTCTTTCAGGGCCGAGTGCGAGAAGATGAACTTGAGCTTGGTGCTGAAGCTCAGCAGCTTTTCCTTCTCCTGCATAATCAGGTTATAGGCACGCTCGGAGTTGTCGCGACCGGCTTGCGTGTTTTCCGCAGTTTCGACAAGTTTTTCCTTCTTGTCGATGGAGAAATAGCCGTTGTGGACTTCGGCAGCGTTGATTTCGAGATCAATTTCCTTGAAGAGGCTTTGATAGTCGCTGGACTTCGCGAGCTTGGTATATTCCTCTTCAAACATCCTGGCATATTTGCCTTTGACCGCGTTGCCGTCTTCGTCGTACTGACGGTAGTGCTCGACGCTATCGATGAAGAACAGGCTCAAGACCTTGATAGGCTGCTTGTTGGCGGCAAAGGTCAGCTCTTTTTCGAGGTGCTCTTTGATCGTCCGACGGATCATCAGACGTTTGATTTCATCCGGGTTGACACCGCCAATGGCCTCACCAGGAAGCAGGGTCTCATCGAGCCCCGGCCCCTTGATTTGAACGGACTCGTTATTTTTACCGCAAGTGATCGTGCCGATCTGCATGTTTTCGTAAATAGCACGATTGGCGATCTGCTCCAGATCGTCGCCATCTTCAACGGTCAGAATCTCGCGGCTGATTTTCTTGCCGCGCTGCACGTCGATTTCGACCTTCGCCGTAATCGAGCCTTTACGGTTGTGCGTGGACTCCAGTCTGACATAGGGCTTGTTGTTAGCGCCCTCGATTTGAAGCGAGGCCACTTCAATTTGCTTCACCAGACCGCGATCATAGGCATCGACTGCATCAAGGCGATAAACCATGTGATGTTTATCGACGTGCGTTGCTGAATACCGCAATGTACAGAGCGGGTTCATGGCTTCCAATGCCTTCTTGCCCTGCCCTTGCAGACCACCATCCACGCTTTGCGGTTCGTCCACGATGATGATCGGACTGGTGGCTCTAATCAGGTCAATCGGCTTTTCACCGCCTGTACGTTCGTTTTCCTTATAGAGGTTGTTAACGTCTTTCTTGTTAATAGCCCCTACAGTCGTCACCATGATCTGAATATTGGCGCTGGTGGCGAAGTTACGCACCTGCTCTGGCCTGGACGAATCGTAAAGAAAATACTCGTAGCCCTTGGCCTTCGGGTAAATATTTTCGAAGTGCTCGCGCGTGATCTTAAGAGTTTTATTTGTGCCCTCTTTAATCGCGATAGAAGGCACGACAATTACGAACTTTGTAAATCCGTAATTCTTGTTCAGCTCAAGTATCGTGCGCAGATAGACATAGGTTTTACCTGTGCCCGTTTCCATTTCGACGGTAAAATCACCGCTCGTAAGATCACCTGCAGGGCGCAAACCGTTATCGAGCTGGATAGTATGCAAATTATCGAGAATATCATCATCAAGCAATTGCAGACGGTTGCCAATACCGAGCTCGCCTTCCGCCAGACCAAGCGAGGCCTGCGGCCCCGCATCTGGACGGTGGGTCACAGTGAATTCAGATCGCGAGACTTCCTGGCCTTTAAAAAGGCCGATAACAGACGCAATCGCCGCCATCTGGTAATCGAGATTATCTTCAAAATGCAGCTTCATCAGAGAAACTCCTTACAAGCTGCGCACGTGAGAAATGCCATTTTGCTCTAGAATGGCGGCCATGTTAGTTTTCGTCACGTCATCGCTAAAGGCGCTATCTCGGAAAAACACATGCGTGTCAGAGGCGGGCTTTAACTCTTCATGCCAGGTGAGTATGCCCTGGGCAACACTCTCAATACTGGCTTGAGGCAAAGACTCATCGAGGCAAGCGAACAGCGCACCATAGCCGATGCTGTACACTTTTTTGCCGGAAAACTCTTTTTCTTCGATAGGCGCAGCCAAATCGATACCGCGCTTCAGCAGCAGCTCATAAAGAACATCAAGCTCGCTACGCCCTTCGATCAGGTGCTCCTGATGGGAGAGCAGAGTTTCTTCAAGATCAGTACGATCCGGGTTCCAAACCTTGATATTGGAGTTATCTAATTTGAATACTCTAAAGCCTACATCGCCACGAAATGTTGGTGTAGTGCTATTTATTTGCACCGATGTTCGGCGGAGCCGCTCTTTAGTAAGTTCAGCAATATTTTTTGGCTTTCCAATTTTCTCACAAAAATCAGCAGCTGTCTTTTGCTCTCTATTTTCCGATTTCAATGGCTCGGGTAGCTGAACCAGAATAAATCGACGACTGCACCCATCCGATAGATTTTGCTTCATTACTGCATGAGCTGTAGTTCCAGACCCTGCAAAGAAATCAAGAACTATATCACCATCCAAACTACCCTGCTCAATTATGCTCTCCAGCAAACCAACTGGCTTCGGGAAGTCGAAAACTCTAGTGCCAAATAAATCGTCGATTACTGCCGTTCCATGCCGGGTATATATGTTAGCACCAATAATTGTTGAAAAGCCGGTATAAGAGCTCTCAAAATCATTGAGGAATGCCTTCCTTCGTGGCCGCCCGGTAGGAGATGAAGGCCAAATAATTCTATCCTCCTCGATCAGCCGTGCCATCGTATTCCTATCATATCGCCACCCCATCTCAGAACAAGGGTACTCTATACCTGTCACAGGGTTAACTAATACATAGTGCAAATTCGGGCGCCTATCCACCGTAGCAATCCCTACCATATTTGCGCTAGTCCAAGCACCCCGTGGATCATTGTCTGAATTTGAAAATTGCGATTCATCTCGTGCATCTCCCCTTATGGTTTCACCAAAACAAACCATATACTCGTGATCTACCGACGCCCCATTTACCGTCCTATTGTCTTTATTTTGCCGACTTTTCCAAACGAATGTCGCTAGATGTCGATCTTCACCAAAAATCTCATCCATTACCATTCTTAGTCGAGGTAATTCATTGTCGTCACACGAAACAAAAATTAACCCATCGCTTCTTAGCAGCCCTTTAGCCAGCTTAAGCCTTGGATACATCATATTCAGCCAATCCGTGTGAAAACGACCACTGGCTTCGGTATTGCTACTAATTTTCTGGCCGTCTTCCGCTTGCCCAGTCAGCTCCAAATAATTTTTTATGTTATTTTGAAAGTTATCCGGGTACACGAAATCTTTGCCGGTATTATACGGAGGGTCGATGTAAATCATCTTGACCTTACCCGCGTAGCTTTTTTGCAAAAGCTTCAAAACCTCAAGATTATCGCCCTCGATAAACAAATTCTGAGTCGTATCCCAAGTAACACTTTCCCCTGGGCAAGGCCGTAGCGTTCCGATTGATGGTGTCAATGCAATCTGGCGCGCCTTCTTTTTTCCATGCCAGTTCAGGCCGTATTTCTCTTCACCTTCGTCGATGCCCCCTGCATCGCCCAAAAGCTGGCGCAGTGTATCAAAGTTTACCCCACCTTCTCCGAATGCTTCAGGAAGCAGACTTTTGAGCTGCTCGATATTTTCATTGACAAGATTGGCACTCTCACCGTCCTGTGAGGTCACTCGTTCCATAGCTGCCTTATTCATCAAATGCTCTCTCTAATTTTTTCAATGACGTCATTGATCTGTTTGATCTTGGTATTCAGCTCAACCTGCCGCCCCATCTGCTTCTCTTTTTTCAGCTTATTGGCAATCTCTGTCTTTTGCAGGTTGAGCTTTTCAAGCTCACGGAGCCGCTCAAGACGGCCCTCACTGGGTTTATTTTCTATATTTCCGGTCACGTCTCGCTCATATCGTCCGCTATGAGCCGCACAGTTAATAGCTATGACACGTTCGGTCAGGCTTTTATAGAAACTAAGGAAATTGGCGAAGGAAAAACTGTTGATATGACAGTCTTTTAAGAAATATGCCTGCGCCGATGTTGGCGCGGCCAGGTCGATCCAATCCGTGTAAAGGGCGTCTTCGACCACCCATTTTTCCTTGTCTGCCTGGTTGATACGCTTGTCGGATACGCTGAGGCAGATCTGGTTGCCTTGCGTGAACAGCAGAATGAGCGGGTATGGGATCGACCGCTGCATAAAGTTCGCGATCCGCTTCAGCCGCTTGGCCGATGTCAGCTCCACCTGGAGAACCGCGATTTCAGAAAAATCGCGCTCGCTATCAACATAGGCCGCGACGTTGATCGTGGCGCTTTTAAGGGTGTAGAGCCATCGGATCTTATCAACGTCGTCCTTCAGCGCCGTTTTATCGGCGATGTCCAGCACCCCGTTTTCAAGAAAAAGCTTCTTGAAAACGGGTTTGTTCAATTCACAGGATCTGGGAATTGAAAGATGGTCGATGAAGGCTTCCAGCGTACCTGGCGTCATAGCATGTCCTTAGCCTTATGGAGCGTCCGTGATGATGAGGTAGGTTACAACAGCGAAATCCTCGATGCCCTGGCTGCTGGTGGCGGTCAGCACCGTGCCACCTCTGGTGAAGAGGCTTTGTACGCCCTTCTCTTCGCTTTTGCCTGCAATGCTATCAACCGCGACTGCCAGCAGCTGCTGGTATTGCGCCATGTCGGAGCCGTTCCTGGTACGGTCGTTTACCTGCCCGGTTGCATCCTCATCAACGGCAGATGCCGAGAGACCGTGCTTCTTCAGCAGGTCGAGTACCTTCTTGCTTTGCGTGAAGTTGAGCTCAACGACGGCTTCGTCCGTGACATAGACCAGGAAGAACGGCGCAAGCGGATAGTTCTCGTCCACCTGGACAGCGCGATGACCATCCCGGATGCTCTTCAGGCAGAAGATGACGCCTGGCTTGAGGCCATCCGCTTTGAGGTCGGCATCAATGGTGACTGCGGCATAGAGGCCGTGAGGAGCCTCTGCCAGCTTGTGCAGGCCCTTCTTCATGTAGCCTGAAAGATCCATGCGGAAGTCGTTCAAGGTCAGGTCGGTGATGGAGACACCGCCTGCCATGTCTTCCAGATCGACCACGGCATCTTTGAGTTGCTGAAGCTGCCTGCGTCGATATTCCAGGTCGTTCATTTCCTGCGCGTTGGCGTCGATGACGTTTTCCTCGCCCGTGGCCGAGACGTCCAGAAGCATCATGCGGCCTGCCACGCGGGCTTCGAGGTTGATGTACTCGTCCAGCTCCATATTCGGCCAGAAGTTGATGAGTTGGATTCTGGTGTTTTTCGAGCCCAGGCGATCAACGCGACCAAAGCGCTGGATGATCCTGACCGGGTTCCAGTGAATGTCGTAGTTGATGAGCGTATCGCAGTCCTGAAGGTTTTGACCCTCGCTGATGCAGTCGGTAGCAATCAGCAGGTCAATCTCAGCCTTCGCGTCGGGATCAATCTTTCCGCGCTCCTTCGACACAGGGGAGAAAGCCGTCAGGAGGTTGTTCAGATCCGAGCCTGCCCCGGCCAGGGTCGTCTTGTTGGTGCCGCCGCCCGTGATGAGGGCACTGTGGATACCAAGTTCGCCCTTAGCCCAATCAGCAAGATGGGTATAGAGGTACTTCGCGGTATCGGCAAAGGCCGTGAAGACGATGACCTTCTTGTTTCCCGGATTAAGGGGCTCTCGGACTTTTTGGGCAATGACGTCTTTAAGCCTTTCGAGCTTGGCATCACGTGGCGCCCCCACAGTTTGCGCGGATTCGACGATAGTGGTCAGGAAGATCCTGTCCGCCTCCAGCTCCTGCCGGAACCGGATGAGATCCATGTCCTGGAGCAGGACGCGGGTTTTATTGCCGATCATGAAGGGCTCAAGTTCCGGCGAGTCCATTTCAAAGTCGTGAATATCCTCGATATTCAGCGCTTCGATGTCGCCGCTTTCATGGGCGTCGATTTTCTGCAGCAGCGCTTCCACCTGCGCCAGCAGTTTTTGCGAGGTGAGCGTGAACGAGCTGATCGAGCTCTCCATGCGCTTGAGCAGGTTCACCCGCATCAGGTGGATCAGGCTCTCTTCCCGGTCGACCTGCTTGAACACGCCCTTGCCATCGCCCACAGCGTTGTCATAGCGCCGGGCGTACTCATCCTTCTTGTCCATACGGACAAATTTCATCGGCGAGTAGCCTGCGAGCGAGAGCCTGCGGATTGTCTTGTTGACTTCCTTCAGCGGCGGAAATTCGTGGGTGGCATCGATGTCCGCATAGATGTTCTGCGGTGGCAATCGCACGGGGAACTGCCCGATATCTGCCGTGCCGTAGTATTTCTGAATATGCTTGCGGGAGCGCGCGATGGTGACGATATCGAGCAGCTTGAAATAGTCAAAGCTCATCGTATCCAGCAAGGACGCGACGCTACGGCTTTCAGGCGGTTGCTTGACCCACTGGTTGAACTGCTTCTGCGCCAGGCGCAGCGTGCTTTCCACATTTTTAATGCCGACATCGCTGAAGGCGTCATCACGCCCCTCGGTGATGAAGGCGACCTGATTCTTCAGGTCGTTCATGCGGTTGTTTACCGGCGTGGCGGAGAGCATCAGTACCCTGGTCTTCACACCTGACTGGATGATGTCCTCCATCAGGCGGGTATAGCGGTTTTTTGTGCCTTTGGTGGGGTTGTTGTTGCGGAAGTTGTGCGACTCGTCGATGACGACGAGGTCGTAATTTCCCCAGTTCAGGGTTTCAAGATTGATCTCGCCGGAGCTGCCTTTCAGGCGCGAGAGATCGGTATGGTTCAGGACGTCATAGTTGAAGCGATCCTGGGCCAGCAGGTTGCGCTTGTCGTTGACGGTGAAGATCGTCCAGTTGTCCCGGAGCTTTTTCGGGCATAGCACCAGAACGCGGTCATTGCGCAGCTCGTAGTACTTGATAACGGCCAGCGCTTCAAAGGTTTTACCCAGACCGACACTGTCGGCGATGATGCAGCCATTGTGCTTTTCGAGCTTGTCGATGGCACCGAGCACACCGTCCTTCTGGAACTTATAAAGCTTGTTCCAGACAAGGGTGTCTTTAAACCCGGTCTTGGTTTTGATGATGCTGTCTTCGTCGATATCATCGAGGAAGTCTTTGAAAATGTTGTAGAGCGTCAGGAAGTAAATGAAGTCGCCTGGCTGATCGGCGGCGATAAACTCCAGCTTCTCAAGGAACTCGTCCTTGATGTCGCGGGCTTTAGGGGCGTCCGCCCAGACAGAGTTAAACCAGGACAGTAGCTGTTTGGTCGTTTCCGGCTCGTTGATACCGGTATTCATCAGCGGGGTATCGGCCTGGACTTCGCCCAGACCTGCAGGGGTGAAGGCAGAGCTGCCATGAATAGCGAAGCTGCCCTGGCTGCCGTCTTCGACCAGGAACATGTTCTGGGCCGCGTTGGCTGACCGCACCTCAGCCTTGCTGGCGAGCCATTTGGCGCATTCCCTGGCGATGCGCTTCTGATCGAGCTGGTTTACCAGACGCAGGTCAGCATCCGACCCGATGAGCGCCTGAAGCGGCGAGCCTTCCCAGTCAGACAGTAGTAGCCTTGCCCCATCGATGCGGGAGAGCTCCTTTTTGAGCGCCGAGAAGCCATAGATGGTGAATAGGCCTGAAAGCACGGATAGCTTCGATCCTGCGGTAAGGTGATCGCGCAGCGTGTTCCCAACATGACCGTTATTTCTGTTGTCCAGTAACAAAGCTTGTCCACCCTAACTCAAGTGCGATTTTTGGTCGTTTGCTGGTCGATCCAGTCTTCTATAGCGGTTTTTCGAAACCGCCAGCTTCCCCCGACCTTGAAGCCAGGGATTTTCCCTTCGGCGGCCAGACGATAGGTTGTCTTCTCCGCCAGCTTCAGGTACTCGGCCACTTCCTTCAGGGTCATTATGTCTTCAGGCATTTCACCGGCCCCTATTTTGAGCTTGAGAGAATAGGGGAAAATCGGGAAATCAACAATCGCGACCTGACCTCACGACAGTGAGGCTAGAACGCCTTTGGCGTACTTCACCTCAGCCGAATTGAACATGAGAGATCAGCTTCGCCTGCGCGGTGAGCTGTGTGAACTCACAATCAAGAAAGTGCCTCATGCTGTTGGAACCTCTGCAAGGACTAGGGCCCGCCTGAAGTTGTCTCAGGAAGGCTGCCTATGGGAAATCGCCTTGGCGTATTTCGGCCCTGAAAAGCTGCTGGAAACGATTGTAGAACTGGGGAGCGGTGCCGGCCCGCCCTCTCAGCCAACCGTCGAACATCTGTCCACCGAAACACTATCTGCGGATGTCGTGAATATACTGAAAATTGCCCAGGTGCGAGCCGGGGCCCTAGTTCCTGGTCGCCTGCCTGTACCAGGTGTTGTCACGTTGTACGCCAGGCACGCAAGCGACCTTGCCGATGGCATCCTGGCACGACTGCCGAGAAGTGAGCTCACACGAGCTATGCGAGGATCGCAGTTAGAAGTCCAACTCGGCCTGTGACGTCCATCTGCGGCAGGGAGAAGTGATGTGACGATTGATCATCGACTGCGGATCCTGGAGATCGCGAAGCGCAGAGCTCTGTGGACACTTACCGACCTACAACCTGGAGATCCTCGCACTGAAAGGGTGCTGGCTGAACTCGAGGAGGTTGACCAGGGCCTGCAAGACGTCGTGAGCGGTGATCAGCTCTCGACCCAGGAACTCGCCGATGTCGTCATCACGAAGCTCCACAACGGCGTTCAGCTGATTGTCGAGGACAGCATCCCTGAGCCATGGCTGCAGCGCTTCCGAGCGGCGAGTGTTGGATCTACACGCCTGGCAGAAGGACACTAGCCCTCCTCACACCTATTGTTGATGCCTACGTGAAGGCGCTTGATCACGAGAAGAAGATGGATTTTTATGACATGATCAACAAAGCCAATCAGTACGTGCTCGACGGCAGCTTCAAAAGCCCTTGGAAATACATCATCATTGATGAGTTCCAGGACATCGCGAAGTCTCGCGCGGAGCTGGTGAGAGCCCTGCGCAAAGGCCAAGAGGACGTATCGCTCTTCTGTGTAGGTGACGACTGGCAGTCGATCTTCAGGTTCACTGGCAGCGACATCAGCTTCACCGCCGACTTCGAAAAGATCTTTGGTGCAACCCAGGCCACGGAGCTCAAAAAAAACGTTCCGTTTCAACAGCATGATCGGTGAAGTAGCAAGTCGCTTCATCATGCAGAACAGCCGGCAGATGCCCAAGAACATCGAGCCCCATACCGTGGCGGATTCACCCACTGTGTCATTGGTTAGGGCACCAATGGGGAATGACACAGCCAAGGCCGAGGTTATTCAGCGCACTGTCGAGCGCGTAAGCCAAATAGCGAATGCCGGCTCCTCCGTCTATTTCCTAGCAAGGTTCAAGCACGGCGCCTTCGGTGTTAACCATGGTAGGTCGTGGGCTAGCGTCTGACCTACCGCTTGACGGATAAAGGTAAATTTAGATTCAGGAGAAAGATAGCCGCCGTTGTCTTCTCGAAGAATAAGCTTTCCGATGTCTTCCAACGCCACCAGCTTTATTTCATGGCCGAAATCGGTCAGGAACACTTTGGCGTACCGTAGAATACTCAAGGCACGGTTTGTCAGGGTGTTATCTAAATCGAACAGAATGGCTCGTGGGTACATAATTTTTCCTTCAGACTCCAAATGCAGTAGCCGCAGCTGAACCCTATCGTCCGGCACGCACGTATTCAAGGAGCAGCTACCGCATAGGTGGACATCGCCATCTTGCTATGCAATGTGCATTCACCGGACGCTTACGCCCTAAACGCCTGACCAAGCTGAAAACGCCACAATAGGGAAAAGGAATTTTGGATCGATCCAAGCCCAAAACGAAAAAAGCGTGGCCGTTCAATTTCTGCTGCTGAACGTCCTTGTGCCACGGCCTCGTTATGGCTCAAATCGGCGTAACCATCGAGCTGCCTTTCCGTGAAGCGCGGAAGAGCTGGAGCGTAGTCATGTGCAGTGAGTGCGACCACAGGGTTGATCAGACAGTGCAAAGGCAACTCTCGCGCACTCAGTGCTGAGCGGTGGAGCTTCCTTGAGCACCAATACCTGCCCAATCACATACGACATAGCGGCTGTTCAGTGTCTGTACGACCAGATATCCATGCTTCACTTCAGAAGCCAAGATGAACGAAGTAAGTATTGGATCACCGTCGTCGAAGCGCTTCTCACGGTCACCGAAAACAATCCCTTTCAGGAAAAGCTCTCCAGTGCCGTACTCAACAGAAGTCAGGTAAGCAGTGATATCCCATCCAAAATCGATTTGCATTGCCTTGATCACGCTGCTGGGCATAGTAGCTAAAGGTGCATCGACGATCCTGGATGAGGAAAGCGGTGTTCTGCGTTTGACCATGTAAAATCTCATGTGCTGGTGACAACCATCTCGCAAGCTTCAATGCGAGAAGAACGGTTACTGTATGGGCTGGCCAGCAACAGGCGATTGAGTATGCGCACGATAACCTCAAGCCATGTCTAACCCGAGGAGCGCCCTACATGAGCATTCCACCTATTTCTAGCTATTACGAAACTCTTCTAAATGCTCCCGTATTCTCCGTCGACCCCATCGGTCTCCGGCAGAGCCAGCGCTGGCAACTGATCGTTGATGACATCCACCACAGCACTTCTATAGATGATCTGCGAGAAGCTCGGGGCAAAGCCGAAGGTTACATTCGAGGACTAGTAGATGCTGGACACCTCTCCAACGACCGGATCCGTGATTACAAAATTCTGAGTAGCATTCACCGGCGCCGAACATTGCTCTCGGAGGCTTAGGCAGCATCGTTCGTCCAGCGCACGGAGGCGTCTAGCTACGTTGTTTGAATCAGCTCCGCAATGAGCGCTCGCATGCTCGCCCTTCCGTCTCCCTTCTTGAATGACGTCAGCACGTACCTTCCTTCTTCTGTCGTGATCAGCCAGTACCGCCCTACCTTCTTCAAGTGGTGGATTGGGGACGTTTGCAGAATGTGGCCATCCGCGCGTTGCTCGAACTGTCCCGGATCGACGTGACCAAAAACGATGCCGGCAGCGCACTCCGACGTGATAAAGACATCGCTCAAGTAAGCAGTGACAGGTGGCGAGTACTTGTAAGCCATCGCTCGTAAGATCCGCTTGAGCTGAAAATCCGACAGGCTCTTGCCGTGGTACTCGATGTTGATCTCAGCTGACATCAGCTCTTCCTTTTTCAAAACTGACATTGCCCGCTCCTGCAGGCGTAACCCTGTCAAACCTCTATGGCGAAGTCCGGCGAAAAACCAGTGCACTCTCCTGGATAGCCCCGAGGGTTTGAAATGACCCGGCAGCCCGAGACGATTGTGTCGACTGCATGATGGGTATGACCGAAAATCCAAACATCGGCCTGGGCAACTAGGTCATGCCATTCGTTGAAGTACGCAGCACCCAAGTGACCTTCATGGCCATCGCCGGCCATCTCGCGGAGGGGGCAGTGATGCGTGATCACAACTGTCTTACCAGAAAAATCTTTGGCGAGCTCCGTGACCAGAAACTCTCGTGTGGCGATGTTCCGCGCTATGAGGTCGACAGGACGAAGCTTGCTGTAGCCCTCCCTGATGCGAATGCGCTTGAAGTCGCTCATCCCCTCCGCACACACCCTCATCGCGGCTTTGTAGTCCCCAGTCGCGGTGAAGTCTGTCCACGCTGTTGCTACCAAAAACCTGATGTCGCCGATGATCAGAGACTGGTTGTCCAGGATGTGCACATGCTCTGCCGCAGCTTCTCGCATCTTGGCCAGAGTTTTATCGAGGTGCCCCTTGTAGTACTCATGATTCCCGCACGCATAGATCACTGGGCATTTGAACGTCTCGTTCGCCCAGACTACCCCGCGACTACGCACCGAGATGTCGCCGGCCAACACGACTAAGTCAGCCTCTACCGCAGGAGGCTGAAAGTCTGCGAACTCCAGGTGTAGATCTGAGTAAATCAAAATTTTCATCGGGTCAGCAGGTTCCTGTTCGACGCTAATCGTGTCTCTGGAGCATCCACATGGGGCAGCAAATCAAAATCAAGATCGAGACCTCGGTCATTCGGCTTTAGCCGCCTACGGTCGAGAGACTCGAATCACTCAAGTCCACCCCAGGCTCGACGCATATCGTCTTCATCTGCGATTCCCTCATCATCTAATCGCAGACGTTCAATCAGCTCTGCTCGAAGCTCTTCGAGGCTAACTTGGCCATCCACGTAGCGCTGCAACTGAATAAGGAGCTCGGCAGCAATCCGCCGTCCGTCCAGAGCTAGACAAGCGATTTCTGCTGCCACAGCCTCACGACGGTGTGCGCGCTCGATCTCATCGATTTCCATGTGCCTCCCACGGCGGTTAGCCAAAGCCGCCATAGGAACGGAAGCCTGGCTATCAGCACTACTTGAAGGCTTTACTGAAACGCTGAGAGAGCGATGCCGCATCAATCGCAGCCCAACTCTCCGGATCGTTACTCAACCTGACCCAGTTGATCGCCACTCCCACCATCACCAACCCAGCCAGGATCCCTTCCCAGAACGCCCAAACAAAGGTGGTTCGAACAAGGTAATCAGGATCGACGCTTCCGGTCAGTAGGTGGATCGGATAAGGAGAAAGGAAGCATCCGGCAATGAACGCCAAGATCATCAAAGGCACTGCGTAGACCATTAGCATCACCGGCACCTTGATCTGATACTGCTTCGCCGCCACCATCTTGCCGTTCGGCCCCTTCATGGCATAGATGGTGGCCTTGTTCTTCATCTTGTCCTTATTCTTGGTGAAGATGCCGTACAGGGTCACACGCTCTCCTGCCTCGAGCTCTTCGTAAATTTTTCCTGGTAGCAAAACCTCCGGCAACACCTGCCCGTCGATGACGATCCGGGCAGTGACTGCTCCCGGCTCGGTAGCGGTGACGCGTGGTTTATCGATCACTCCAGTGACCTGCCTGCAATCGAATCTAATCAAAACGTGCTCCTGCAATTATTGAGCGCGCAGTCAAACGCACCGCCTGAATGGCAGCCGTGTTTAAAGGTGCTGAAACAGCTACGCGCGAAACGAGAAAACGGTATTCAGTGCCGCTTGCTTCCTAAGACCATCACCTAGCAGTAGGGAGAAGGTGCCATTGGACTCAAAATGCTCCCTCTCAAAATTGTTGCCATAAACCCTCCAACATTCGCTGCATCAACTCGGTGCGCTCGTGTAGACCTCACCTGCTTTAGTGATGAACTCGTAGACCGGGCTGCTCTCAGTACCTGGCTTAATGCGTATTTCCGAAAGCAACTCCATCGAGACCCCTGCACGCTTCGTCATGGAAGTAGGTGCGAGAAGCTGAATATGATTCACATTAAGTGCTTCAGGCCCCTGCCCTGCGCAAAGAAGATCAAGCTCTTTCACGTCTGACACCAACCGCACCCATGGGCCAAAGCAGCCGTCAACCAGCCCGCAACCCTCCACGAGGAAGTAGTAGCTAACAGGATTGAGCTCAACCGCTTTCCAGAGCAGCCGTTCACTGTCAGCAGCCTTGAAACGACCTTTCAGCGCGTCTCCATTGGTTACAAACACCTTCACTACCTCGTTATCGACACATGTTGCCAGAGAGAGGAAACCGGGAATTGATGCTTAAACCTGGCATAGCTCGTTTCTAGCTCTGACCCGCTAGGAGATCTTGGCTTAGCGACCCACCGGCTTGCTGCGCTTCCGCGTTCTGGGGAAGCTTGATTTCTGCGGTTATCCACCTGCGGTACCTCATTTAGCGCTGCTGCGGAAAGGTCTGACGGTGTCTTACCGACCAGCTCTGCCTCAACGCAGCGCTCTAGGGTCATCCGACAATACGAATAATACACTGATTCAGCGTTTATTCGTAAAGACTGGATGTGGCTATATCCTGACTTTTGAGCGAGTCATGGATCTCAGAACCGCTTTCGCAGGAGTGCTGCGCGCACTCCGCCTTGTCCGTGGAGCCCGTTATGCCGATCTCTCGGACGCCACGCACCGCCGCAAAATCGCTGAACTTGAGAACGCTCAAACAAGCGTCACCCTCGAGCAGTTCGACGCTCTCGCAGAATCCCTAGGTCTTGATGCGATTGCCCTAATGGCGTTGTGCGTGTCTGTGCGTGAAGGCGTCGTGCCACGCGAAAAGATTCTCGACTCGATGGCCAAGCTGACCGACTTCGTGGCCGCCGGTGGGATCGAGTTGATTCGGGAGCAATTCGACGCCTCCGGTTCTCTGATCAAGAGGTCTCGTGGGAGACCACTGCACGCTGACAATGAGAAGGCGGTGCTCGCGCTTAAGGCTGAAGGTCTCTCACCTCAACAAGCTGCAACTAGGTTGGGGCTGGCCCTGACGTCGGTGATGGAGTATTGGAAAAAATGACCAGCTAAGAGGTGCCTCACACGTGGTGATCCTTGGGATAAGGGCGATGGTGTCCACGTATTTTTAGGTGGACACCATCGCCCTTAATGCTGGGATTCTGAAGGTGTATTCGCTAGCCGCTTACATCAGTTTGGCGAAGCGGCCATCACCATGAGCCAGGCCCGCTTCCTCCATCAGACGCGGTAGACGCAGGCAGCGCACGCCGTGGCCATCGCGGCAGGCCTTATGGGCCAGGGCGCAGGCGAACCAGGTCTTACCAACTCCCCAAAGCCAACGCAGGAGTAGCGAACACCTACATGACGTCGGACGAGCCACAATCGCACCTGCCAAGTTCACTTTATCGCCAGCCATCAATTGGCCAGTTAAAGAAAAAACACCTTATTTTTCAATGCTTTACAAAAGTCAATGGATTTATTTTTTATTTCCGCCCTTGAATTCATTTTTTCAAAACGGAGTATATATATTTGAAACCAACCTATAAGCTAAAACCTCATCCTCTCGCCAAGCATTCACAGCGGCGATGATTACGATCCATCGCTCAATTAATGATAAGACATGGTGTACCCTGCTGGACTGGTCAGGTTCAGGTTCAGGTTTTGCACTCAGTTTTTTCCGTCGCCGATTATGAAGTACCCCAAAGCTAACGACTGGGGCAGAGCTAATCGTTTCTTCGTCCGTAGGACGCCTACGCTTTCTCTTTGGCATCAAACAAAGTCGCTATTTTTTGGGATAGCCACGCCCGTAATTTGAGAATTGACAACTTGTCAAAAACCTACATTTGGGACGCATAAGCGATGATGCCGGCTTAAAGAGTATAGAATAAACATACTCACTAAGAGAAAGAACTGACAACACGCTAACAAGTCAGTGTTTTTTTCGTTGACATCCATATCCTTAGCAAGCACCATAAGCCCAAGCTGACCTGTTTAGAAACGCATACTGAAAATCGATAAAACCAAAAGCTAGAGATCCCATTTTCTAACGACCAACAATTACGCACCCCACTCCACCTTAGTTGCCCATGGAGACTTTGCGGCGTGCCAATTATAAATACTAAATTTCATGCGTCAGCCTAAAAGCCTTAAGACAAAGAAATATTTAGTTGCAGCCATAGTACAGGATGGAAACGGCTCATCGTAACTCAGTGCTACAACCGACCGGGTACGCGCACTGAATCGCATATGAGATATTCAATGGCCGTCGCTAAAAAGATCCAACTGACACCTACCCCGGACACAGTCCGTAGCAGTTGGGTAAGACAAGAACTCCTTCCTGTAATTTTCGGCATTAGCACGGAGGCCGCAAGAAAATATCGATCACAAGGAAAATGGTTGCAAGGTAAACATTGGCGTCGAGACCCTGCCAACCGTGTCGTCTATAACACAATCGAAATTGAACTCTGGCTTGGAGGTAATTAAATGGCTTTGGTATGGCCACGTGGAATCGAGTTGAATGGACGGCAGATTCGAATTTCCTTTATGTATGAGGGGAAACGCTACAAAGAACCTATCGGAAATGAGACCGTTGATCAGGCGTCAATAAAGTATGCCGAAGCAAAGCGCAACACCATTTTATCTGAAATAAAGAACAACAGATTTAACTATGCTGCCCACTTCCCCAATTCGCGGCGTGTACTGCCAAAGAAAGACGAAAAATCTAAAAGGACAGTAGCTCAAGGTGTAGAGCGCTATTTGGAAGTTCAAATGGCACGACACGCAACCACAACCGGGAAAAACTATGCATACAAAGCCAAGCACCTGCTGGACAAGTTTGGCTCTGACTGCATAGCGGACATCTGCAGGTCTGATCTACAACTGTTTCAGACCGGGCTATTGAAAACATTGTCACCAAAGTCTGTGAATGATGTTTTCACAATTGTCAGGGGTGTGTGGGACGACGCTCATTCTGACGGTGTTATTTCGATCAATCCATGCAAAATGATCAAAAACATCAAGCAAGACAAGGACGACGACAGCGCTGACCCCTTCACTCGCGATGAGATGGAAAAGATCTCAGTGATTCGTGAGTCCAGGGCGCAGGACGTCAACATGATCTTGTTCAATTGCTGGACGGGATTGTCAGTGTCTGAACTCATTGCGCTGTGCTGGGATGACGTAGACCTTGAGACCGGTACGATCTACGTGAGGGCGGCGCGAGTCGAGGGGGAGTACAAAGTACCGAAGGAGTCTGTTCGGGCTCGTAAGATTGAGCTGATTGACCCAGCGCTGGAGTATCTGAAGAAACACTGGGAATTCACCGGCCACCTCCCACCTGTTGCTCTTGAGATCACGCAACGGGACAACAACACCACGCGCCTGATGCATCTCAAACTGGTATTCCGAAACTCCGTGAGCATGAAGCCCTGGTACGGAAATAGCTTGAACCGCTGGTTCACTAGCCACCTAAAAAACGTAGGTGTGAGACATCGCGGCGTTAACCAGTGCAGGCATACATTCGCAAGCCAAGCGATCAGCTCTTATGTGCCGCTTGAGTGGATTGCGCGTCAGCTTGGGCACACCGACACGACGATGGTGAAGAAGCATTATGGTCGCTTCCTACCGTCAGAGACGCGGAGCATGGCAGCGATGGTGTCGCAGATGATGGGGTTCCGCGACAAGCCTGAAGCGGCCTAGAGCGGACTGGAGGGACGTGATTTTGTACTAATTTTGTCCTAACGCTGACTCCAGAAACAAAAAACCCCCGAAATACTCAATGATTTCAGGGGCTTCTCGTTAACGAATGTGGCGGTGAAGAAGGGATTTGAACCCTTGATACGATTTCTCGTATACACACTTTCCAGGCGTGCTCCTTCGACCACTCGGACACTTCACCGTTTCTCTTCAAGCCGTGCGGCCCGTCGAGGTGCGCTAATTTAGTGAAAGACATTCCCTTTGGCAAGCACTTTTTTCAAATTTTTCATGTATTTGCATTTGAGGCGCGGTGAACGCTGACCGACCAGTCAGCCTTGCTGCTTTACCTGGCCTCTGGCGCTGGGTAACGTCGTCGCCACGCCAACAAAAGGACTCTGCCATGAGCGAGCTGATTACCTACCACGCCGAAGACGGCATCGCCACCCTGACCCTGAACAACGGCAAGGTCAACGCCATCTCGCCGGACGTCATCACTGCCTTCAACGCAGCGCTGGACCGCGCCACCGAAGAGCGTGCGGTGGTGATCATCACCGGGCAGCCGGGCATTCTGTCGGGCGGTTACGACCTCAAGGTGATGACCAGCGGGCCGAAAGAGGCCATCGGCCTGGTCACTGCCGGCTCCACCCTGGCCCGCCGCTTGCTGTCGCACCCGTTCCCAGTCGTGGTCGCCTGCCCAGGCAATGCCGTGGCCAAAGGTGCCTTCCTGCTGCTGTCAGCCGACTACCGCATTGGCGTGGAAGGCCCGTACAAGGTGTGCCTGAACGAAGTGCAGATCGGCATGACCATGCACCATGCTGGCATTGAACTGGCTCGCGACCGCCTGCGCCGCTCGGCCTTCCACCGCTCGGTGATCAATGCCGAAGTGTTTGACCCACAGGGTGCGGTGGATGCCGGCTTCCTCGACAAGGTCGTGCCGGCCGAGCAGTTGCAGGACGCGGCGTTGGCCGCCGCGCGGGAACTGAAGAAGCTGAACATGCTGGCGCACAAGAACACCAAGCTGAAAGTGCGCAAAGGGCTGCTGGAGGCGCTGGACAAGGCAATCGAGCTGGACCAGCACCATATGGGCTGACCGCACCGGCCCCTTTCGCGGGTAAACCCGCGAAAGGGGCATACGCCAAGGTTTGCCCCAGCCAGTGCACATCCGTACACTCCCCGGCGACTGTCTGGTGTGAGCCGTACCATGCTTTATTCATTGCGCATGCTTTTGCTGGCGCTGCATTTTCTTGCCGTTGGCGCCGTGGGCCTGCTCATTGGCCTGTGCCGCCCGTTCAACCCCGACAACAGCCGCCTGTTCGCCCACCTCTACAGCTTGCCGGCCACCTGGCTGATGCGCATCAAGGTCAAGGCTGAGGTCGGCCCGCTGTGGGACCAACCGCCCGGCTGTGTGATCGTTGCCAACCACCAGTCCAACTTCGACCTGTTCGTACTGGGCCAGGTGGTGCCGCAACGCACCGTGGCCATCGGCAAGAAAAGCCTGGGCTGGATCCCGCTGTTCGGCCAGCTGTTCTGGCTGGGCGGCAACGTGCTGATAGACCGCAAGAATGCCTACCAGGCGCGCAAGGCCATGCAGAAAACCACCCGTGTTCTGCAGAACGACACCTCGATCTGGATTTTCCCCGAAGGCACCCGCAATGCCGGTGAGCGTTTGCTGGCGTTCAAGAAAGGCGCGTTTCACATGGCCATCGAGGCCGGTGTGCCGATCGTGCCGGTATGCGTCAGCCGCTATGCCGGGCGCCTGAGCCTGAACAGCTGGCACCCACGCACGGTGATCGTGCGCTCGCTGCCACCGATTGCCACGGCGGGCATGACCCTGCAGGACCTGCCGCAACTGATCGAGCAGTGTCGGGGGCAGATGCAGCAGTGCATTGACCGCATGGAAAACGAGCTGGCCTGATCCGGGTTGCTCTTGAGCCGGGTACAGACCAAGCTGTACCCGTGTTCAACCGGAATAAGCGGACAACCATGGGGCGAGTCGTGGCATCGGCGGTGTACAGCGCCGGCAGAAAGGTCACCAACATCAGCATCGACGAAGGCAGCGAGTGGGCCCGCAAGCCGGGGCATTTCGTGTGGATCGGCCTGGAAGAGCCCAACGCCGAGGAACTGGCCAACTTGCAGTGCCAGTTCAACCTGCACGAACTGGCCATCGAAGATGCCCTGGAAAAGCACAGCCGGCCCAAGCTTGAAACCTTCGGCGACGCGCTGTTCATCGTCACCTATTCGCCAGTGCGCCACGAGGGCAAGCTGGAGTTCATCGAAACCCATATCTTCGCTGGCAACGGCTATATCATCACCTGCCGCAACGGCCACTCCAAATCCTACGCCATGGTTCGCCAGCGCTGCGAGGCGCGGCCATTGCTGCTGGAGCACGGCGAAGACTTCGTGCTGTATGCCCTGCTCGACTTCGTGACCGAGAACTACCAGCCGGTCAGCGAGGCCATTCATGGCGAGATCGAAGAGCTGGAGCAAAGCGTGCTGGGTGGTTCGCTGCAGGAGGATGACATCCGTCGCCTGCACAGCCTGCGCCGCGATATCCTGCGCCTGCGCCGCTACGTGGCACCGATGGTGGAAGTGAGCGAAGAACTGCAGCGGCTGAACTTTCCATTCATCGACAAGAACATGCGCCCGTACTTCCGTGATGTGCAGATCCATGTGACGCGGCAGATGGAGGACCTGGCCGGCATCCGCGACATCGCCAGCCAGACCATCGAGATCGGCATGCTGCTGGAGTCGTCACGGCAGAGCATCGTGCAGCGCAAGTTCGCAGCCTGGGCGGCGATCCTGGCGTTCCCCACGGCCATTGCCGGGGTTTACGGAATGAACTTCCAGAATATGCCGGAGCTGAGCTGGCACTATGGGTACTTTGCGGTGCTAGGGGTGATAGCGGCGGGGTGCACAGGGTTGTATGCCAGTTTCAAGAAGTCGGGCTGGCTTTGAAATTGTCGGGGCCGCGTCGCGGCCCCTTTGCCATCATGCAGCGGTATCTTTGCTCGCCGGCTGCTGGATAAAGCGCAGCATCCACTCCCCCACCAGGTCGCCCTGGTGCTCGGTGGCCAGGCTGGCCACAGCCTTGTGGTACACCTCGTCACCCAGGTAGTCCTGGCGCGCATCGAGCAGCGCGCGGGAGTAGTCATGCACGAACTCCGGGTGGCCCTGGAAGCACAGCACCTGGTCGCGAATGTGGTACGCCGCGTTCGGGCAGAAATCGCTGGAGGCAATCACCGTCGCGCCTTCCGGCAGCTCGGTCACCTGGTCCTGGTGGCTGATCAGCAAGGTCAGCTCCGACACCTCCGGGTCCATCCACGGCGCATGCGCCGCCAGCGAGTAGCGATGGATGCCCACGCCCCAGCCTTTTTCGGCCCGCTCGGCCTTGCCACCCAGGGTCAAGGCCAGCAACTGATGGCCAAAACACACACCCAGCAGCTTCTCACCGCGCTCGTACAACTTGAGCAGGTAGGCCTTGAGGGTTTGGATCCACGGGTCGGTTCCGAACGAATCGGCTTTGCTGCCCGTCACAAGGTAGGCATCGAACACTTCGTTGTCGGCGGGGTAGTCGCCCTTCATCACGTTATACACACGGAATTCGGCGGCGATCGGCTGACGCGAGAAGAGCTGCTCGAACATCCTGCCGTAGCCCTGATACTGCGCGGTCAACTCCGGTCGCAGGACATCGGTTTCAAGGATGCAGACGCGTAACGACATAGGGGTAGTCCTGAACGACATGGGTGGGAATCTGCTGTAGAGACTGACGCGAAAGGCACGTACAAGCAAGTAGGCTGCACTGACGAACGGTCACATTTCGTCGGTGCGCCGCTGGCACTTGCGCCACCGTCTAGCCAGAGCATGCCAGCCAGCTGGCACATGGCCTCATAGCAAAACGAAATCATTGAATCTGGCCATTAGAACAAAGGGTTCTCAAACATGGATGACGCACACCCTACTGTTGGTTGTATATCCACGTTCAAGAGGCAAGCAGTTCAGGCGCCACACAACGCTACTGCGATCGACCCGAAACGCGACAAGGAAGCCAACGGGTATTCAGGAATAACAACAAGAAGGCGGTCCGCCATGTTCAGACAATCGAAACTTCGCCAAGCTGGGCTTATTCTCTTCGCCACGACTTTGCTGCTGATCCTGCCGAACCTCACACGTTTGTTCGGCTGAGTGCAGCGGTGGCGGCAATGGGGAGCACACAGGTAACCTGCTGACCTCGATGGTCGGAGATTGCCCATGCGCCACTGCCTTGCCCTGTTAGCGTTGCTCCTGAGCCTGCCACTGTCGGCGGCGCAACTGCACCTTGAACTGGGCGTCACTACGCGCCAGTGGAGCAGCGCCGAACTGCTTGACCACCCGCAAGCCCGGGATATCAGTATCGAGCAGGACGTTTCCTACAAACGCCCCATGCGCTACCGGGCAGTGCCGCTGGCCACACTGTTGGAGGGCGTGAACGCCAGCGATCACCTGCAGGCCGTGGCGCTGGATGGGTTTGCCGCCGAGATGCCCGCCGCACCACTGCTGCAGCAAGGGCCGGCACAGGCCTGGCTGGCCGTGGAAGACCCCGGCAAGCCGTGGCCGCCACTGGGCCAGGGCAAGCCAAGCGCGGGGCCGTTCTACCTGGTGTGGACTGCACCGGAGGCCAGCGGCATCCGGCCGGAACAGTGGCCGTTTCAGGTGTCCACTCTGCGCAAACTGGCCCCGGTGGAACAGCGTTTTCCCGCATTGCTGCCCGACCCGAAGCTGCCAGCCGACAACCCTGTGCGTCAGGGCTTTGCGTTGTTTCAGCAAAACTGCCTGGCATGCCACCGGCTGAACGGCGCGGGGGACGCGCAGGTGGGGCCGGATTTGAATGTGCCGCACAACCCGACCGAGTATTTTCAACCCGCCTATCTACGCAAGTTGATACGTGACCCGCAGAGCCTGCGACGGTGGCCGCAGGCGAAAATGCCTGGGTTTGCCGAGAGTGTTTTGAGCGAGCAGGAGTTGGATGCGCTGTTGGCCTATTTGGGGCATATGGCTGGGCGCAGGCCCTGAAGGCGGTGCGTGCTTCTTCGCAGGCAAGCCCGCGAAGAAGGCAACACAATACGTTCAGGCAATGGGCCGCTCTTGCTTGACGCCCCAACCTTCCACCTCTCCCCCATAAGGTGTCACCAGCTGCTCGAATGCCTCTTCGAAGTCACCGATCCCACCATGGGTGGCGTACATGACCTTGCTCAGTTCCAGGTGCCAGGCACCGTCACCCAGTTCCTTCACCTGGGCATTGAGCGATTCCCCGCGAAACTGCCCAGCTGCACGGCGGGCCCCTGTTTCATCCGGGAAAACGGCGTAGAACTCGATGGGGTGGACCTGGGTGAAGTCGAAACCGCCTGCTTTCATCTGGCGCAGGACGTTGCTGCTGATATCGTCGTTCTGGCTGCTCATGAATCGTCCTCCTGAATAAAGCAATGGATAGACTTTCCGTGCACTACGCACCTGCCGGCAGCGGCCGGGCAGTTCGAGCTGATGCAAGACGCGAATTGATGCAGTGCCCACCCACAGATCAGGCAAGCACCTTCCACCAGCGTAGTGCCTGCAAGAGCACCACGCAAACGTGTGGCTCAGAGCGCTTCGTGGATGCTGGTGATGGTCACGCCGCTATGCTCCTTGAGCCAGCGGGCGGTCGGGGAAATGGTGCGGTCCTGGAAGTCGTTGAGGTCCAGCTCGTCCATCACCGGAAACAGGTGCGAACGAATGGCCCGCGCGGCGTCCTCTTCGCTGGGGCAGTGCTCGGCCCGCAGCGTCATGGTGGACGGTTCGCCTTTCTGATCGGCAAAGATGACTTCCCACTCTTTCATTGAACGAGCCCTCTCAATTCAAGAACACCAGTTGGGTGATGCCTGAATAAGTGACCTTGGGGCTGAAGGAATGTTCAGTCCGCTTTAGCCGCGAATGGGCCGCATAGCGGCCCGGTTTACGGCCTTACTTAGGTGTGCCGTGCACGACACCGGCGGTGTTATCCAGCAGGCTCTTGGTCGCGGTCTGGATATACGCTTCCAGCTTCTTGAGCATTTCCGGCTGGTCTGGGCTTTCGATCAACTCGGCCTTGAACTCGCTGCCCAGCTGGTAGCGGTACATGCGCGGGGACATGTCCTTGGACTCGATCAGGATGCGGTCGCCCTGCACCAGGCCGACGATCTGTTCGCTGCCAGACGGTTTGATCATGCCAACGCCCTGGTCGCCCTCAGGCAGGTTGAGCAGGTCACGGCCCCAGCACTGATGACGGGTCTGGCCGCCCAGGCGGCCCATGATGGTCGGCACGATGTCGACCTGGGTACCCACCGTGTGGTTGACCGCACCAAACTTCTCCTGAATGCCCGGGGCAATCAGCAGCAGCGGTACGTTGAACCGGCCAAGGTCCAGCTCGGTGACCTGCTGGTGGTTGCCAAAGCCATGGTCGCCGACGATGACGAACAGGGTGTCCTTGAAGTAAGGCTCTTTACGCGCCTTCTCGAAGAACTGGCCCAGCGCCCAGTCCGAATAGCGCATGGCGGTCAAGTGCTCGTCCAGGCGGCCCTGGCCAGTCACCTTCTCTACCGGCAGGTCTTTGGGCAGCGCATAGGGCGTGTGGTTGGACAGCGTCTGCAGCAGCGCGTAGATCGGCTTCTTGCCGTCGTGCTTGGCCAGTTCCTCGTTGCCGCGGTCGAACATGTCCTGGTCAGACACACCCCAGGTCGGGTCGGAGAACACCGGGTTCACGAAGTCGTTACGGCCGATGAAGGTGGTCATGCCCTGGTTACCGAAGAAACCGGACTGGTTGTCCCAGGCAAAGTCGCCGTTGTAGACATACACGTCGTCGTAATCACGGGCGCTGAGCAAGGCCGGCAGGCCAGACAGCTTGTGGCCGCCTTCCGGGGTCTGCATCAGGTATTCGAAACCTGGCAGGTTGGGGAAGCAGGCCATGGTGGCGAACATGCCCTGGTGGGTATGGGTGCCATTGGAGAAGAAGCGGTCGAACAGCAGGCCCTCTTTGGCCAGCTTGTCGAAGTACGGGGTAATGTTGTTGGGGCTGCCCAGCGCGCCTACCGAGTGGCCGGCGAAGCTTTCCATCAGGATCACCACCACATTCTTGATCGGCAGGGTGCGCTCAGCCGGCGGCACGAAGTCGCGGCGGATGGCTGCCTCGTCGGCATCGACCAAGGTGTCGTTGGCGGTCAGCAGCTGCTCGCGCACGCTTTGCGTGGCCACGTTCTGCTCCAGCACCGGCTTCCAGATATTGGCGCGGTCCTCGCCGAAGCGGCTCTTGGCAGCGTCGATCAGGGTCAGGGTGCCGTTCAGGCCCAGCTGGTTGACGAAGTTGGAGTCGGTGGTGAAGGCATCCCCCCAGCGCATCGGTGGCCCCTGGCGCAGGGTGCCACGGGCAGCGACCACGGCCACCAGCAAAATCACCATGAACACCGCCACGCGCTTGTACCACGGCGCCACGCGCTGCAGGCCATCGCCACGGGTCGCGCGGTCGATACCTTTGAACAGCAGGCTCAGCAGCCAAGTGCCGAAGGCCCAGGCCAGCAGGTAGCGCACCACCGGGAAACCGTACCAGAGCATGCTCATGACGGTTTTCGGGTCTTCCTTGATGTACTGGAACACCAGGCCGTTCAGGCGCTGGTGGAACTCGCGGTAGAAGTCCATTTCCATCAGGCCGAGGAACATCACCACGCTCGAGGCGAGGGTCAGCCAGAAACGGAACACGCCGCGCCGCGCCATGGCCCAAGGGCTGAGGATGGCCAGCAGCAGCGGAATGCTGATGTACACCACCACCCGCAGGTCGAAGCGCAAGCCGTTGACGAAGCCTTCGGCGACGGTCGAATAAGGGGTCTCGCCGATCATGTCGCTGTTGTAGACCAGCAGCGCCAGGCGCACGAGGCTGAGCATCAGCATGATCACCAGGCCGCTGAGCAGCGTGTAGGCCAGGTGGGATTTCAGGGTCGGCGAAAGCGACGTTCGCGCGCCCTGTTGCTTCAAGGCGTCCGTGTTAGCCATGAATGGGAAGGTCCTAGGATTGCGGTTTGCGAAGAGGCGGTGGCGCTAGACCAACGCAGCATTGTGCGGGTGCGGATTCTGTTTAAACCAATGTGAAAATTTTGTCACGGCCCCATTACCGCTTATGTCTGTTTCACCGCACCCGCAGCGAGCAACTCACATGGCTCAGATCCGCACATTCCCCCGCGGCCCGGCAATCGCCCAGATCACCAGCCCTACCACCGGCAGCAGGGCAATGAGCAGTATCCACAACACCTTGATGCCCACCTCGCTGCCACTCTTGATCACATTGAGGATGGCCCAGATATCCAGCGCCAGAATGATCAGCCCGACCAGGCTGTTGAATGTAGACCCCATGCCTAAACTCCTGTCCAGAGGCTTTGCTGCACAGCATAGTCAGCTATCGCGCCAATAGAAGGGAATCCTTGGCGATTGGCGCAGGTCCCTGAGTAGACTGCCAGTATTCATTGATTCGAGGTTCGCATGCCCCCCGCCCATAGCCAAAGCGCCGCTCCCTCCTCACTGCTGCACGCCTGGCGCCAGCAGGTTACCAGTACCCCTTGGCTCAGCGCCGGCCTGGGAC
Organism: Pseudomonas sp. NBRC 111132; assembly: GCF_001320565.1. NCBI lineage: Bacteria > Pseudomonadati > Pseudomonadota > Gammaproteobacteria > Pseudomonadales > Pseudomonadaceae > Pseudomonas > Pseudomonas sp. NBRC 111132. The sequence goes on along the minus strand of NZ_BCBI01000007.1, from coordinate 53,733 downwards.
TGAGCCTGCTGGCCGTGTGCGTGCTGCTGGCCGCCAGCTTCTGGAACGCAGTGAACGGCGACCATGCCGACAACCTGCACCTGGCCGTACTGGGCGGGCTGTCCGGTTTTGGCGCCACCGCGCTGGGCGCGGTGCTGGCGGTGGTGCTGCGCGATGTCAGCGCGCGTACCCAGGACGTGATGCTGGGCTTTGCCGCCGGCATGATGCTGGCCGCCAGCTCGTTTTCGTTGATTCTGCCGGGCCTGGACGCTGCCCGCGAGATCACCGGCAACGGCCCGGCTGCGGCGTTTACCGTCGTGTTGGGCATGGGCCTGGGGGTGCTGCTGATGCTGGGCCTGGACCGTTTCACCCCACATGAACACGAAAGCACCGGCCCGTGCGGCCCCGAAGCCGAGCGCATCAGCCGAGTCTGGTTGTTCGTGCTGGCGATTACCCTGCATAACCTGCCTGAAGGCATGGCGATTGGCGTGAGCTTTGCCAACGGCGATATGAACATCGGCCTGCCGCTGACCAGCGCCATTGCCATCCAGGACATCCCCGAGGGGCTGGCCGTGGCGTTGGCCTTGCGTGCCACGGGCCTGTCGAACCTGAAGGCCGCGCTGGTGGCGATAGGGTCGGGGCTGATGGAGCCGCTGGGGGCGGTGATCGGGCTGGGGATCTCGACCGGCTTTGCCCTCGCCTACCCCATCAGCATGGGGCTGGCGGCGGGGGCCATGATCTTTGTGGTAAGCCACGAGGTGATTCCCGAAACCCACCGCAACGGGCACCAGACAGCAGCGACCCTGGGGTTGATGGGTGGGTTTGCGGTGATGATGTTCCTGGATACCGCATTAGGCTGAGGCTAAACACCGGCCTGTAGGAGCGGCCTTGCGTCGCGATGGGGCGCGAAGCGGCCCCAGCATTTTCAGCTTCGCCGCATAAAATGCCGGGGCCGCTTCGCGGCCCTTTCGCGACACAAGGCCGCTCCTACAAGGAACCGCGCCAGGCTTTAGATGTGTACGGCGACTTTCAGGGCTTCCAAGGCCGGCTCGACCTTGATGCCCAGCTCTGCTCCCAGCTCCAGCACCCGCGCCAGGTCGTTCTGCCCCACCATCACCATCTGCAGTTCGTCGTCCAGCAGTTGGCTGAAGTTCAGCAGCACATAACCACCGGCCTCCTTGTTCAGCGCGCCCATCTGCACCTGGATGCGATTGAGCGCGGTCAGTGGCTCGGTACGGGCCAGCTGCTTGGGCTTGAGGGTAAACGGCACGCTGTTGTCGAACGAATCGCTGATCTGCTGGAACAGGTCCTGATAGCTGTCGGCCTGGAACACCACGGTGTCCGGCAGGCTGCCCAGCACCACCCATTCGCCCAGCGGGATCGGGAAGCTGTCGTCGTAATTGATATCAGGGTTGGCGGCCAGGAAGGCGACAGGGTCGGCGTAGGCCTCGGCGGCCTCGGCGGCGATGCGCTCGATGTCTGCCTCGCGCATGCAGCCGGCGCCAATGAGGCTGATGAATTCGAGCAACTGAGTTTTCATGAAAGGGGGCCTGCGACGGGTGAAAAGTCGCCAAGGATAGCCGCAAATGCCCCCAGGCGGTTAGCCGGCCAGCGCTTGCAGGCGTGCGGCGGCGTCCACCGCGCCCATGGTCTGGGCCGCCATCAGCGCCGTGGCGCCGCGTGCATCCTGGCGCGCCGGGTCGGCGCCCTGGGCCAACAAGTAGTCGATGATTTCGCTGCGGTTGAACATGGCTGCCAACATCAGCGCGGTACGCCCATCCTGCGCGGCGGCATCCACTGGCACACCGTGCTCAAGCAACAGGCGAATCATCGCCAGATCCCCCTTGAACGCTGCACCGGCAATAGGCAGTTGGCCGTTGTCGTTGGCAATCAATGGGTCGGCACCTTGCGCCAGCAACACGCGCACCGCGTCATGCTGGCCATGGTAACTGGCCAGCATCAGCAGGGTGTCGCCCTTGTGGTTACGCAGGTTGGGCGGCAGGCCACTGGCAAGCAGGCGCCCGAGCATGTCGGCGTCGCCCTGACGGGCACGTTCGAACACCTGCTCGGCGAATGCAGCGGCTTCGTCATCGTTCATGGTGGCGGGTGCGGTTTGGCTGGACATCGGGAACCTCCTGGCATATTTGATTGCCCAAGTTTTCGTCAGGCATGCCATTGCGGTCAAAGGTTCAGATTCTATAGGGCCGATAGGCAAATCCCGACCCGTGCAAAATGCACTGTGCAAAATGCACGACCATGCAGCCTGCACGATGCCGCTTCCGTAAATAACCCGTAAGAGCCTGTATTTACTGGGCTTTTCGCTAATCAGCGTTCTGGCACGGTCACTGCAACCATCAACTCACGTCTGCCCTACAACAGCCAGGAGTTGATATGGACCTCATCCAGCAAAAGTTCGTTTCGGTATTTTCGGCCTATCAGGTGAATACCCAAGCCCGCCCCGATGGCGGTGTGCTGCTTACCCTGCGCGCGGCGGATGGCAAGGTTACCCGCCGGGTGCTGACCTATGGGCAACTGCACAGTGCCGAACAGCTGTCCTGGGCGATCAGTGCCATCCGTCGCGACTTGGCCGAGCAGGCCAGTGAGTTGCCGGTGATTACCATGCTGCAGAGCCAACAGCGGTTTGCCTTGCCGACCTACCGTTGAATTTGAAACTGCCTGACATGGCCTCTTCGCGGGCTTGCCCGCAAAGAGGTCGGTAGGGCCACTACAGTTCGTCAATCCCCAAAAACGCCCGTGCAGCCACATCCCCGGTGAACCGCGCCTGCACGCCCTGCTCGCTGCCGTACAAGCGCAACGCCAGGCAAAACGGCGTGTCGCCCAGCTCAACCCAGCGCCGCGTCCCCGCCGGTATCACAAGCTGGTCACCTTTCTCGCACAGCACCGAATACACCCAGCCGCCCAACCGCAGGCCCACCTGCGCACGCCCTCCGACCACGGCAAACACCTCGTCGGCGTCATGCACATGCTCATCGCGCACATCGACCTGTACCGGGTCCTCACCGTCACGGTTCAACAGCACGAACGCCTTGCTGCCATGCCCCGTCATCAACTGGTCCAGGTATGCACGGCAAGCGCCCAGCACCTCATCCTGGGCCGTACCGGGGCGCACCCGCAGGCCATGCTCGGCATGGGCAAAGCGCACTCCGTGCTCGGCCAATGTGGCAGCGATGTCATCGTGGTGAGTCAGCACCTTGTTCGGCAGTGCCGGGCTGTCGGGGTGGAAAACGCTGAGAATACTCATCAGGGGCGGGTCCTGGTCGATTGCGAACGAAGGGCAATGATAACGGCTGCGGCCAAGGCTGCGGCACTGGCCATACCAAAGGTGAAGGTGGGGCCCAACAGCTTCCAGCTGTAGCCTGAGTACAACGCCCCCAGCGCACCGCCGGTACCCGACAGCGCCGCGTACAGCGCCTGGCCCTGACCCTGCTGACGGGCGCCGAAGCTGGCCTGCACAAAGGCAATGCTGGCGGCATGGAAGCAGCCGAAAGTGGCCGCATGCAGCAACTGGGCGAATATCAGCACGGCCGGCTCACCTGCCAGATTGCCCAGCAACAACCAGCGTATGGCCGCCAGCAGGAAGCTGGCCAGCAACACCCGCTGCACGCTGAAACGGGCGAACAGGCGGCTCATGACCATGAACATCAGCACCTCGGCCACTACCCCCAGCGCCCACAACAGGCCAATGGCACCGCGCGTGTAGCCCAGGTGCTCCAGGTGCAGGGTAAGGAACGTGTAATACGGCCCGTGGCTGAGCTGCATCAACGCCACGCAGGCGTAGAACGCCAGCACCCCCGGGGCACGCAACTGCTGCAGGAAGCCACCCGCGCCGCTGCGCTCGCCCTGCTCCAGCGGCTGGGCATTGGGTACCCACAGGCTGGCGGCGACGATGCCAGCCATGATCGTGACCAGCGCCACCGGGTAGATATCCAGGCTCAGCCATTCGAACAAGCGGCCCAGGCCAACTACCGTGAGAATGAAGCCAATCGAGCCCCACAGGCGCACCTGGCTGTAGCGCGACGTTTGCCCGTGCAGGTGGGCCAGGGTGATGACTTCGAACTGCGGCAGCACCGCATGCCAGAAGAACGCGTGCAGGGCCATCACCAGTGCCAGCCAGGCGTAGCTTTTGCCGAAGAAGATCAGGGCGAAGGTGGCCAGTGTCGACAACGCGCCCAACCGCACGATCAACAACCGCTGGCCGGTACGGTCGCCCAGCCAGCCCCACAGGTTGGGGGCGATGCAGCGCATCAGCATGGGGATGGCCACCAGCTCGCCGATGCGTGCCGGGGAAAAACCCAGGTGGTCGAAGTACAGCGCCAGGAAGGGGGCGGTGGAGCCTAGCAGGGCGAAGTAGAACAGGTAGAAGCTGGACAAGCGCCAGTAGGGGATGGGCTGCATGAGATAGCCTTGTGGCGACCTGCATCGGCCTCTTCGCGGCGGTTAGACGCCGCGAGGAGGCCGGCACGGGTGGATCAGAGCTGGCCCAGCACCGGGGTATTCACCTTCACATCGGCATTTTGCGCGCGGTGGCGCAGCAGGTGGTCCATCAGCGCGATGGCCATCATCGCCTCGGCGATCGGCGTGGCACGGATGCCCACGCACGGGTCGTGGCGGCCTTTGGTGATGACGTCCACCGGGTTGCCGTCGATATCGATCGAGCGGCCTGGGGTGGTGATGCTGGAAGTGGGTTTCAACGCCAGGTGGGCAACGATCGGCTGGCCCGAGGAGATGCCACCCAGGATGCCGCCAGCGTTGTTGCTGAGGAAGCCTTGCGGGGTCAGCTCGTCACGGTGTTCGGTGCCGCGCTGGGCAACGCTGGCGAAACCGGCGCCGATTTCCACACCTTTGACCGCGTTGATGCTCATCAGTGCATGGGCCAGTTCCGCGTCCAGGCGGTCGAAGATCGGCTCACCCAGGCCAGGCATGACACCTTCGGCGACCACGGTGATCTTGGCGCCCACCGAGTCCTGGTCACGGCGCAACTGGTCCATGTAGGCCTCAAGCTCTGGCACTTTGTCCGGGTCGGGGCTGAAGAAGGCGTTCTGCTCCACCGATTCCCAGGTTTTGAACGGGATTTCGATCGGGCCCAGCTGGCTCATGTAGCCGCGCACGGTGATGCCCTGGCTGGCCAGGTACTTCTTGGCGATAGCACCGGCCGCCACGCGCATGGCGGTTTCACGGGCCGAGCTGCGGCCACCGCCACGGTAGTCGCGAACGCCGTACTTGTGATGGTAGGTGTAGTCGGCGTGGGCCGGGCGGAACAGGTCCTTGATGGCCGAGTAGTCCTTGGACTTCTGGTCGGTGTTGCGGATCAGCAGGCCGATCGAGCAGCCGGTGGTGCGGCCTTCGAACACGCCGGAGAGGATTTCCACCTCGTCGGCTTCCTGGCGCTGGGTGGTGTGACGGCTGGTGCCGGGCTTGCGCCGGTCGAGGTCGTGCTGCAGGTCGGCGAGGGAAATTTCCAGGCCCGGTGGGCATCCATCGACAATGGCGACCAACGCCGGACCATGGCTCTCGCCAGCGGTGGTGACAGTGAACAGCTTGCCGTAGGTATTGCCGGACATGGACGCTCCGCGAAATCTGCCTGAAATGGACGAAAAGCAGGCAGTATACAGATGGATGGGTTGTCTGTGCTGGCCTTCGAACCTTCCCGCAAACATTGGGTCAAAGCACCATCTCCCCATGTAGTACCGCATGATGCCGCGCCTCGTCGCTTTCCTCTTCCTGCTGTGCACCGGCCTGGCCCAGGCCGCCGCACCCACCGTACTGCAACGCCCGATCGACCTGGACACCGGCCAAGGCGTGTTGCACGGCAGCCTGCTGCTGCCACAACAGGCCACGCCGCCGCCGGTGGTACTGATCATTGCCGGCTCCGGCCCCACCGACCGTGACGGCAACAACCCGGCCTCGGGCAGGGTCGACAACCTCAAGCGCCTGGCCCTGCTGTTGGCCAACGAGCACATCGCCAGCGTGCGCTACGACAAGCGCGGCGTGGCCGCCAGCCAGCCGGCCACACCTGACGAGCGTGACCTCAGCGTGGAGCGCTATGTAGCCGATGTGGTCGCCTGGAGCCACAAGCTCAAAGCCGACCCGCGCTTCGGCCCGCTGATCCTCATCGGCCACAGCGAAGGGGCACTGATCGCCAGCCTGGCCGCCGAACAGGCCGGTGCCAGCGCGGTGATCACCCTGGCCGGCAGCGGCCGGCCTATGGCCGACGTATTGCGCGAGCAACTGGCCCTGCGCCTGCCCCCGGCGCAACTGGCCGGTGGCAGCGCCCTGCTCGACCGCTTGCAGGCCGGGCAAACCAGCCTCGAAGTGCCGGCACCCTTGCGCCAGGTGTTTCGCCCCAGCGTGCAGCCGTACCTGATCTCGCTGTTCCAGCAAAACCCGGCAGCCGCCTTTGCCCGCCTGCCCATGCCCGCGCTGATCGTGCAGGGGCGCAACGATGTGCAGGTGGACGTGGCAGACGCCCAACGGCTGAAGGCGGCCAAGCCGGACGCGCAGCTGGTGCTGATCGACGGCATGAACCACATGCTGCGCATCAGCCCCAAAAGCATGAGCCAGCAGCGCGACAGCTACCTCAATCCCGAACTGCCGCTGGCGCGCGAGCTGGGTGAGCGAATTGTGACGTTCATCCAGCATTTGCCTTCGGCGTGAGGCAATGGGGCTCAGGTCTCGGGCAAGCCTGCCGATACAGCAGGCATAGCCGAGGACAAGCCCTGATGACCATCGCCCCCGCCGCCGTAGAGCCGGCCGAAGCCCCCCAGGAAAGCCCCGCCCTGCCCTGGGCCGAGCTTGCCGCCGAACACTTCCAGCTGCTGCGCCTGGCCGCACTGCCCACCGACCGCAGCACCGGCGCCCGGCCGCTGCGCTTTGTGCAGTTCGGCTATGCCGAGCGCCATGACAAGGCGCACAGCCTGCTGCGCATGGAAATCCAACTGCCCGGCCAGAAGGTGCACAAAGAGCAGAACCGCCTGGACATCCGTGTCGACCATGCCGAGCGCCTGGTGCGCATTGGCAATGAGCATGGCCTGCAACTGGAGCCCGTGAACCGTGGCATCGGCCGCTTCATGCTGGCCCAGACGGCGCAGTGGCTGCAGCGCAAATGGTCGCACTACCAGGTAGTGGGCATGGCGTTGCCGAGCAAGGATGCGCTGAACGAAGACTCCCGCCTGCGCCGTGACAACTGCCTGCGCGGGGTAGGTATCGAGGTGGAATACGAGGACAGCCAGCACCTGAAGGGCCGTACCGTGGACATGACCGTCGGCCAGCTGAAGGCCGCCTGGAGCAACGAGCGCCTGCAGCGGGTTGACATTCTGGATGCTGCCAACCTGTTGCAGCAGGCGGACCAGCAGTTGCAGGAAAAAGAAGCGCAACTGCGCGAGCGCGATGAGCGGGTGGCCAAGTACCACCGCGAAGACAGCGGTTTGCGCTTCACCATTACCTGCCTGGTGGCGTTTGCGGTGTTTCAGGCAGGGTTGTTGATCTGGATTGCCACCCGCTGAGGCCGCTTCAGCCGGTGGGGATTGGGGCCGCTTTGCGGCCCATCGCGACACAAGGCCGCTCCTACAGGGGCAGCGTAACCTTGGGGGAAACGCGTCTGCCTGTAGGAGCGGCCTTGTGTCGCGATGGGCTGCAAAGCAGCCCCAAATGGGTCAGACCCGGGCCTTGAACAATTCCTGATGCTGGCGGCACTGCTCAGCCGTCAGCATGAACACCCCATGCCCGCCGCGCTCGAACTCCAGCCAGGCAAAGTCCACTTCAGGGTACAACGCCTCGACATGCACCTGGCTGTTGCCCACTTCGACAATCAGCAAACCTTTGTCGGTCAGGTGGTCGGCCGCTTCGGCCAGCATCCGCCGTACCAGGTCCAGGCCGTCGTTGCCGCAGGCCAGGCCCAGCTCGGGCTCGTGGTGGTACTCGGCCGGCATGTCGTCGAAGTCTTCGGCATCGACATACGGCGGGTTGGACAGGATCAGGTCGAAACGCTGCCCCGGCAAACCGCCAAAGCCATCGCCCTGCACGGTATACACGCGGGTGTCCAGGCCATGGCGCTCGATATTCTGGTTGGCCACTTCAAGGGCCTGGAACGACAAGTCGGCCAGCACCACCTCGGCCTCGGGGAACACCTCCGCGGCAACGATGCCGATGCAGCCCGAGCCCGTGCACAGGTCGAGAATGCGTGCCGGCTCGCTGGCCAGCCACGGCTCGAAACGTTTTTCGATCAGCTCGCCAATCGGCGAACGCGGCACCAGCACCCGCTCGTCGACGATGAACGACATGCCGCAGAACCAGGCCTCGCCCAGCAGGTAGGCGGCCGGCACGCGTTCTTCGATACGGCGTTTGAGCAGGTGCTGCAGGCGTACCCGCTCGTCGTCCTCGAGCATGCAATCCAGGTAGCTGTCGGCCACCTCCCATGGCAGGTGCACCGCACCGAGCACCAGCAGGCGGGCCTCGTCCCAGGCGTTGTCGGCACCGTGGCCGAAGAACAGGTCGTGCTCGTGGAAGCGGCTCACCGCCCAGCGGATGTAGTCGCGCAACGTGCGCAGACGGGATGTGATCACGGGGTACTCCTATTTCAGACCGGACAAAAGTCTAACAGTCCCACCCGCACATTTGTTCGTTTGCCTTGCCCAAAGGCTAGCCACAGGCCAGTAACCATGCCGCTTGCGTTGTCAACCATTCCCATTGGCGTCAAGGCAGGGGACAATAGGTATACAAAAGCCCTTCCAAGGAGCCCTTGATGTCCGTTCCAACCACGATGTTCCGCCTCACTGGCCGCGACTACCCGCCGGCCAAGCTGAGCCACGCCAGCCTGATCATCATCGATGCGCAAAAGGAGTACCTCAGCGGTCCCCTGCAGCTGTCGGGCATGGACGAGGCCGTGGCCAACATCGCCAGGTTGCTCGACGCCGCGCGTAAAAGCGGCCGTCCGATCATCCATGTTCGCCACCTGGGCACTGTCGGTGGCCGCTTCGATCCACAGGGGCCGGCCGGCCAGTTCATTCCGGGGCTCGAGCCACTGGAAGGCGAAATCGTCATCGAAAAACGCATGCCCAACGCATTCAAGAACACCCAACTGCACGAAACGCTGCAGGCGCTGGGCCACCTGGACCTGATCGTCTGTGGTTTCATGAGCCACTCCAGCGTCAGCACTACCGTTCGCCGCGCCAAGGACTATGGTTACCGGTGCACCCTGGTGGAAGACGCCTCGGCCACCCGCGACCTGGCCTTCAAGGACGGGGTGATCCCGGCCGCACAGATTCACCAGTGCGAAATGGCCGTGATGGCCGACAACTTCGCTTGCGTGGCACCCACCGCCAGCCTGATCTGAACCACTGGCAAGACCGCCCGGCAGCCGGGCGGAACCCGATGGGCGGCAGCAGGTCGAATTCCGGATATCCACAGAGGAGAGCGGAATGAAGCTTAAAGGCAGTTTCGACGCCAAGCGCCTGCGCACGCGCGAGCCGCGTAACTGGGGCGCCCGCCTGGCGGCCGGCCTGTCGGCGCTGCTGGCGACCCTGGGCGTGCTGCTGGCCATGGCCGGCTTTGCCGGCCTGCTGGGCAACTACCCCGCCCTGCAGGAACTCAATGCCAACAAACCGCTGTCCAGCATCCTTACCGGGGCTGGGTTGCTGCTGCTATGGCTGGGCGTGCGCTTCTGGCGGCGCAGCCGTATCCGTTTGCGCCGCGGGCGGGAATTGAACCTGTCGCCGCACCTGATGAAAAAACACGACTGACAGCTACGCTGCGGTCGCGCCCCTTGTGGGAGCGGCCAATCAGACCCGACATGGCTGCACAGGGCCCCACAGTCGCGTAAACTACGCCGCCTACGTGGAGGCATCATGCAAGACGACGATTTTTCCCTGTTCAAGGCCGAAGTGCGTGGCGTAAAGCAAATCCGCCACGACCGCGCCGAAGTCGGCAAGCCCAAGGCCGACCGCCAGAAACTGGCTGGCCTGCGCCAGGCGGCGACCGTGCGCAGTGACAAGGCCCTGGTCATCGACGGCATGTCCGACCTGTTCGTCATCGACGTAGGCGCCGAAGACGAACTGATGTGGCGCCGCGACGGCGTGCAGGAAGGCCAGCTGCGCAAGCTCAAGCTGGGGCAGATCCCGTTCGAGGGCAGCCTCGACCTGCACGGCATGACCGTGGAAAAGGCCCGCGAAACCCTGTGGGACTTCATCGCCGAAGCCACCAAACTGGAAGTGCGCTGCGTGCGGGTGACCCACGGCAAGGCCGCACGCCTGGATGGCAAGCGCCCGATGATCAAGAGCCACGTCAACACCTGGCTGCGCCAGCACCCGCAGGTGCTCGGTTTTGCCTCCTGCAGCGCCCGCCATGGCGGCACTGGCGCGGTGTATGTGATGCTCAAGCGAACCATGCTCGAAGGCCGCGACGAGTAACGCCGCGCTTGCAGCGCCGCCCTCACCGCCGTACCCTTCGTTTTTGCGATTTTTTCCCACAGGTAGATCCATGTCCCTGGAACAGAACTACACCGAGATCCTCAGCCAGATTGGCGAGGACGTCTCCCGTGAGGGCCTGCTCGACACGCCCAAGCGGGCTGCAAAGGCGATGAAGTACCTTTGCCGCGGTTATGAGCAAACACTGGAAGAGGTCACCAACAACGCGCTGTTCAGCTCTGATAACAGCGAAATGGTGCTGGTCCGGGACATCGAGCTGTATTCGATGTGCGAACACCACATGCTGCCGTTCATCGGCAAGGCACACGTGGCCTACCTGCCCAAGGGCAAGGTCCTTGGCCTGTCGAAGGTGGCGCGCATCGTCGACATGTACGCCCGCCGCCTGCAGATCCAGGAAAACCTCAGCCGCCAGATCGCCGAAGCCGTGCAGCAGGTTACCGGTGCCGCCGGTGTGGCCGTCGTGGTCGAAGCCAAGCATATGTGCATGATGATGCGCGGTGTCGAGAAGCAGAATTCGACCATGATCACCTCGGTGATGCTGGGTGAATTCCGCGAAAACGCCGCCACCCGCAGCGAGTTCCTCAGCCTGATCAAGTGATTGGCTGCTGACCCCGAGCCGACCCCTGCGGGTCGGCTTTTGCATTTCAGGAGTTGCCCATGATCGTCAAAGCCCTGCGGGTTGGCCTCGGCCAGCTTATCGTCTTCGGTGACTGGATCAGCCGCCCGGCCAAGCGCAAGCGTGACGCCGCCGTCCAGGCCCGCGTCGAGCAAGCGGCCAAGGGCCTGGCGCTGTACCAGTTCCATGCCTGCCCGTTCTGCGTCAAGACCCGCCGCACCCTGCATCGCCTGAACGTACCGGTGGCGCTGCGCGACGCCAAGAACGACCCGGTGCACCGCCAGGCCCTGCAGGAAGGTGGCGGCCGGGTGAAAGTGCCTTGCCTGCGCATTGAAGAAGCCGGCAAGGTGACCTGGATGTACGAGTCCAAGGCCATCATTGCCTACCTGGATGAGCGGTTTGCTTCGGTCTGACAGGTCGTAGCTTTTCTGTATCGGCCTCTTCGCGGGCAAACCCGCGAAGAGGCCGATACAAGCTGAAGATCATCCCACCATCGGCACATGCCGTGGGTGGCTGCTGACCCGCTCCAGCCAGGCCCTTACCGCCGGGTAATCGGCCAGGTCGAAACCGCCCTGCTGCGCCACATGGGTGTAGGCATACAACGCCACATCGGCAATCGAGTATTGCTCACCCACCAGGTACGGCGTCATCTGCAGCTGCCGCTCCATCACCTTCAGCGCCTTGTAGCCGCCCTTGTGCAGCTTGCGGTACTCCTCCAGGCGCTCGTCCGGCAGCCCCAGGTAAAACTGGATGAACCGCGCCACGGCGATGTACGGCTCATGGCTGTACTGCTCGAAGAACTGCCACTGCAACACCTGCGTGCGCAGGCGCGGCTCGCTGGGCAGGAACTCGCTGCCATCGGCCAGGAAGTTGAGAATGGCGTTGGACTCCCACAGGTAGCTGCCGTCCTCCAGCTCCAGTACCGGCACCTTGCCGTTGGGGTTCATCGCCAAAAACTCGGGCGTTTCGGTCTCGCCCTTGAGGATGTCCACCGGGTGCCATTCATACGGCCGACCCAGCAAGCTCAACATCAGCTTGACCTTGTAGCAGTTGCCCGACTGGTAGTCGCCATAGACCTTGTACATCGCCCCTCCACTGCCAAGCAGTTTTGCAATTGCGCCCAATAGTTGGTGACTGTACGGCTAAATGCAATGGCCGCTGTATGGCAAGGATCAACCTTGCGCGCTGTAGTCTGAAAAAACTGCTTACACCTTTACAAGGATTTTGTTCATGACCGATGCCACCTCCGCACGCCTGCGGCCCCTGGCAGACACCTCTCCGTCGGCTGTGGTTGCAGGCTTCATTGCCATGCTCACCGGCTACACCAGTTCGCTGGTACTGATGTTCCAGGCCGGCCAGGCGGCCGGGCTGACCACTGCGCAGATTTCGTCATGGATCTGGGCGCTGTCCATCGGCATGGCGGTGTGCAGCATCGGCCTATCGCTGCGCTATCGCACCCCCGTCACCGTGGCCTGGTCCACCCCAGGCGCTGCCTTGCTGATCACCAGCCTGGGCGGGGTCAGCTATGGCGAAGCCATTGGCGCCTATATCACCTGTGCCGTACTGGTCCTCATCTGTGGCCTGACCGGCAGCTTCGAGCGCCTGGTCAAACGCATTCCGGCCTCGCTGGCCTCGGCACTGCTGGCGGGCATCCTGTTCAAGATCGGCAGCGAAATCTTCGTCGCCGCCCAGCACCGCACGTTGCTGGTGCTGGGCATGTTCTTCAGCTACCTGCTGGTCAAGCGCCTGTCGCCACGCTACTGCGTACTGGCCGCGCTGTTGGTGGGCACGGCATTGTCCGGCGCGCTGGGCCTGCTGGACTTCAGCGGCTTCCACTTGGAAGTGGCCAAACCAGTATGGACCACACCCAGCTTCTCGCTGGCGGCAACCATCAGTATCGGCATTCCACTGTTCGTAGTGGCCATGACCTCGCAGAACATGCCCGGCGTGGCCGTGCTGCGTGCCGACGGCTACCAGGTGCCCGCCTCGCCGCTGATTTCGGCCACCGGCTTTGCCTCGCTGCTGCTGGCGCCATTCGGCTCGCATGGGGTCAACCTGGCGGCGATCAGCGCAGCGATCTGCACCGGGCCGCATGCCCATGAAGACCCGAGCAAACGCTACACCGCGGCGGTGTGGTGCGGGATTTTCTACGGCATTGCCGGGGTGTTCGGGGCGACCTTGGCGGCATTGTTTGCGGCATTGCCTAAGGAGCTGGTGCTGTCGATTGCCGCACTGGCGCTGTTTGGTTCGATCATGAACGGGCTGACCGTGGCCATGAGCGAGGCGCGCGAGCGTGAGGCGGCGGTGATTACCTTCATGGTCACGGCTTCGGGGTTGACCCTGTTCTCGATAGGCTCGGCGTTCTGGGGGATTGTGGCGGGGGTGCTGACCTTGATGATCCTGAATCCGCGCAGGGGATGACGGTAGAGAGGCGCTGGGGTTGAGATCGAGCGCCGCCCGCGCGGCGCTCAATCTCAAAACCCACAAAGCACTTTGAACCTGGCACCTGGCACCTGGCACCTGGCACCTAAAGCCTGAAATGCCCCACCATCCCTTTCAAATCAGCCCCCAACTGCGCCAGCTCCACACTCGACCGGGCATTGTCCCGCATCGCCAACGCCGCCTGATCCGCACTACCGCGAATCTGCGTGACGCTACGGCTTATCTCCTCCGCCACCGAGCTCTGCTGCTCGGCCGCCGCGGCGATCTGCTGGTTCATCTGCTGAATCAATGACACCGCCGCGGCAATGCTGCCCAGCGCACTTTCCGTCTGCAGCGCATCGGCCACCGCCAGGCGCACCAGCTCGGCACTGCCACGGATCTGCGCCACCGATTGCTGGGCATTACCGCGCAGGCTGGCGACCAGTGTCTCGATCTGCTCGGTGGATTGCCGGGTACGCCGCGCCAACGCGCGCACCTCATCGGCCACCACGGCAAAACCACGCCCTTGCTCACCGGCGCGAGCTGCCTCGATGGCGGCATTGAGCGCCAACAGGTTGGTTTGCTCGGCCACGCTCTTGATCACTTCCAGCACGTCGCCGATGGTGTGAATTTCGGCACTGAGGCTGTCGATGCCAGCGCTGGCGGTTTCCGCCGCCGCCGCCAACTGCTCGATGCGCTGCATGCTCTGGCGCACCACCTGCTGGCCGGTGTCGACTTTCTCGTCCGCTGCCTGGGCCGCTTGCGCCGCCTCTTCGGCATTGCGTGCCACATCGTGCACGGTGGCGGTCATCTGCTGCATGGCGGTGGCGACCTGCTCGGTTTCTTCCTTCTGGCTGCCCACCTCGCGATTGGTCTGCTCGGTCACCGCCGACAACGCCTGGGCGTTGCCAGCCAATTGTTCGATGCCCTGCTGCAGGCCGCTGACAATACCCGAAAGCCCCGCCGCCATCTGCTGCATGGCCTGCATCAGTTGCCCCACCTCGTCCCGGCGCGGCGCCTGGGCGTCCAAGCCCAGCTCACCCGCAGCGATACGCTGGGCGCGGGCGATGACATGCTGGAGAGGGCCGACGACCGCACGGGTAATCATCCAGGCCGCCAATACACCGACGATCAAGGCCAGCACCGTGGCCAGGCCGATGGCAACGGCATTACGCTGCAGCTCGCCCTGCAGAGCCTGCTCCTGCCCCAGATAGGCCTGGTCGACTTGCCTGGTCACTTGCTCGGCACTGGTTTGCAACTGCGCCTTTAGCCCCTGCTCGCGGGCCAACTGGTCGGTGTATTCGTTGAGTTTTTCCGAGAAGCTGCCAATGTGCCCGGCCACTTCGCCAAGCACACTCTGGTAACCGGCATCGCCAACCGCACCCTGTAGTTGGCTGACCAGGCTGGCGGCCTCCACCGTCTGGGCAATTCGCTCCTGGCTCACGCCCTCTTCGCCCTTACGGCTTTTTTCCAGGCGCACCCGCGCTTCGTCCATGGCCTGCAGCATCAGCCGCGACACCTGTGCCACTTGCGCAGCTTGCTCAAGGAACTCACCACCCTGCTGGCCCTGGGACTGCTTGAGCGTGTACACACCGTCATCGGCCAGGCCGGCCTGCAGCACATCGAGGTTGTTGGCCACGCTGGACACCGACCAGCTGGCCATGTCCAGGGCCAGCTCCTTGGCCTGCACGGCCTCGACAAAGGCCTCGAATGCCTGGCCATAGGCAGCAAGATCGGTTTGCGCCGCCGCCAGCGCCGGCAGGCCGCGGGCACGTTCGACCAGGCCCTGCAGGCCGCTGCGCAAGGCCTCGGCCTGCTGCAGGTCGGAGCGCAGGGCAAACGCCTGCTCGTGCTGGCGCAAGCGCAACAGGTCGGTATTGAACTGGGCCAGCTGACGCAAGCTGTCGAAGCGCTGGCCGACGCCATGCAACGCGGCGATGCCGATGGCCGCCACCGCCAGCGTCAACAGCAGCACCAGGGCAAAGCCCAGGCCGAGTTTGCGGGCCATGCCCAAGTTGGCCAGCACACCGTGCTTGTTCGCGCCCATCGCCGACTCCCCTTCTGCTTGCGAGGTTATCCGAAGGCCAAGGGTGGCAACGTTGCCAGCCGATGAACAAAGGCCTGGCGTCAGAATAGTGTCAAATAGCTATGAGCGTGTCGTTATCAGCTTGCCAGAGGTCGCCCTGGGTGCTGGTATTCGCGGGCTTGCCCGCTGTCACACGAAGCGCATCCGACCTCAGGGCAGCCCTGTACCTGTGGGAGCGGGCGCGCCCGCGAAGAAGGCCACGCGCTATCCGCTCAGATCGCCGTAGCCCCACCATCGACCGTCAGGCAATGCCCGGTGGTAAACGCCGCACCGTCGCTACACAGGTACAGCACCGCACTGGCGATTTCCTCGACCTTGCCAATGCGCCCCACCGGGTGCATGGCGGCGGCGAACTCGGCCTTGCGCGGGTCGGCCTCGTAGGCACGGCGGAACATGTCAGTGTCGATCACCGCCGGGCACACGGCGTTCACGCGGATGCCCTTCTTGGCGTACTCGATGGCCGCCGACTTGGTCAGGCCAATCACCGCATGCTTGCTGGCGCTGTAGATGCTCATCTTCGGCGCCGCCCCCAGCCCCGCCACCGAGGCCGTGTTGACGATGACCCCACCGCCCTGGGCCTGCAGCAAAGGCAGCTGGTACTTCATGCACAACCACACGCCCTTC
Source organism: Pseudomonas sp. NBRC 111132 (assembly GCF_001320565.1). NCBI lineage: Bacteria > Pseudomonadati > Pseudomonadota > Gammaproteobacteria > Pseudomonadales > Pseudomonadaceae > Pseudomonas > Pseudomonas sp. NBRC 111132. The sequence continues at coordinate 37,565 of NZ_BCBI01000007.1, read as the reverse complement.
ACGTTCACACCCATGATGGCATCGAACTCTGCCTCGCTGCCTTCCGCCAGACGGTGTTGCTCGATCTCGACCCCAGCGTTGTTGTAGGCATAGTCCAGCCGACCGCAGGTGGCGATCAGGCGCTCGTGCAGCTGGCGCACCTCGGTGTCGCGGGTAACGTCGCAGGCAATGAACAGCGCTTCGCCACCCGCCGCGTGGATCAGCGCCACAGTGGCTTCGCCGCCGACCGGGTCAAGGTCGGCCACCACCACCTTCAGGCCCTCGCGGGCGAAAGCCAGGGCGGTTGCCCGGCCAATACCGGCGGCAGCGCCAGTCACCAGGGCTACCTGGCCAGAAAAGGTCATGCTCATCGCGTGCTCCTGTGGGGGGTTAGGTGGGGTTCAGAGCATAGCCAGCCACCGCTCGGCCGGGCAGCATCATCACACCAACGGTTGGGCTACCATGCCTGTCAGTGATGTTAACGACCTGCCTAAATCAACAAGGTAGATTGAACACCTCACTCACTCCACTGCCCACAAGGACCCGCCATGACCCAGACCAACCGCCGCTTCCTGCTTGCCAAACGCCCGGTCGGCGCCGTGCGCCGTGACGACTTCAGCTTCGAGACCGTGCCCGTCGAACAACCCGGCGAAGGCCAGGTGCTGGTGCGTAACCTGTACCTGTCGCTGGACCCCGCCATGCGCGGCTGGATGAACGAAGGCAAGTCCTACATCCCGCCCGTGGCCCTGGGCCAGGTAATGCGTGCGCTGGGTGTGGGCGAAGTGGTCGCCTCCAACCACTCGGCATTCAAACCAGGCGACCACGTCAGCGGCGCGCTTGGGGTGCAGGACTACTTCACCGGCGAGCCCCAGGGCCTGCACAAGATCGACCCCAACCTGGCCCCCCTGCCCCGCTACCTGTCGGCGCTGGGCATGACCGGCATGACGGCCTACTTCGCCCTGCTGGATGTTGGCCAGCCCAAGGCCGGCGATACCGTGGTCATCTCCGGCGCGGCCGGTGCGGTGGGCAGCATTGTCGGGCAAATTGCCAAGGTCAAAGGGTGCCGCGTGGTCGGCATTGCCGGCGGCGCCGAGAAGTGCCGGTACCTGCTGGACGAGCTGGGCTTTGACGGGGTGATCGACTACAAAGCCGAAGACGTACTGGCTGGCCTGAAGCGCGAATGCCCCAAAGGCGTGGACGTGTACTTCGACAACGTCGGCGGCGAGATCCTCGATGCCGTGCTGACGCGCATCAACTTCAAGGCCCGCATCGTGATTTGCGGCGCGATCAGCCAGTACAACAACAAGGAAGCGGTGAAGGGGCCAGCCAACTACCTGGCGCTACTGGTGAACCGTGCGCGTATGGAAGGGTTTGTGGTGATGGACTACAGCAAGGACTACGGCAAGGCCGCGCTGGAGATTGCCGGGTGGCTGGCCAGTGGGCAGGTGAAGAGCAAGGAAGATGTGGTGGAGGGGTTGGAGACCTTCCCCGAGACGTTGCTGAAGCTGTTCAGTGGGGAGAACTTTGGCAAGTTGGTGCTGAAGGTCTAACCCTCAAAAGCCTGCGCCGCCCCTCCTTTAGGAGCGGCGCCCCATTGAAGTCGGGCCTCAGCACGTGTTGTGGCACTTTCACCGCTTGCAGTTTCCCCCTTCCACCGTACATTCAGGCATCTACAAGAACCCATTGCGCAAGGTAGCGACAAGGTGGGCAACCAATGCAGCAACGCTTGAATGCCGGACTCGACCTTTGCAGGATCGCCGCCTGCTTCATGGTGATAATCCTTCACATCGCATCAGCCGGGGCACTGCAACTGGATGACAACTGGATGTCCTCCAACATCTACAACTCCTTGGTCAGGTCTTGCGTCCCCCTGTTCCTGATGCTGTCTGGCGCCCTGCTGTTGAACCGAACAGAGGGTGCAATCACGTTCTACCAGAAGCGCTTTGTGCGCATACTGCCGCCGCTGCTGTTCTGGTCGGTGTTCTATGCGCTGTGGCGCACGACCCTGGGCACCGGGCACGGCAGCTTGTGGCAAGCGGCAGTGGCCATGCTCCACGGCCCTGTCTACTACCACCTCTGGTACCTGTACGCGATCATCGGCATTTATTTGTTCATGCCCTACATGGCCAAGGTCTACCAGCATTGCGGGGCACAGGAGAAGCGAGTGTTCCTGGGCCTGTGGCTAGTGATCAGTTGCCTGCTGCCCACCGCCGCACAGTTCAACCCTACATTGGCCAACGTGGTCCATACCTATGAGCTGTTTACGTTCATGGGGTTTGCCGGCTATGCATTCTTGGGCGCCTATGTTTACGAACAAATTCGGCTGCACGGCCCGGGCAACGCCTGGGTAAACCTTGCCGGCTTCGCCACCAGCGGCGCCCTGACCGCCGCCGCCACGCATGCCGTGTCCATGCAGCACGGCGAGCCCAACCAGGTTTTCTATTCCTACGTATCTCCGTTGGTGGTGCTGGCCGCCATCTGCGCCTTTCGCCTGCTGCTTGCGCTGGGCGGGCACCTTGTACAGCACAGTAAGCTGCTGGCCGAGCTGTCGGGTTGTACGTTGGGGCTGTACTGCTTGCACGTGTTCATCATGAACAGGGCCAGCATCTTCTATGGCCCGCTGATCGAGGGGCATTCGCTGGCGTGGTTGATACCGTTGCTGGCAGTGGCTGTTTTCGTGCTGACTTTGGTACCGATCTACTTGCTCAGGCTGTTCAAGCCGGTGCGCGCAGTGATCTGATTCCAGCTACCGAAGATGGGTGAAAAACCTGCACACACAGCCTGCAGAAACAAAAAAGGCCAGCACGCTCGTGCTGGCCTTCTTCCACAATCGCAGGCTACTTACGCGCGAATCTCAGCCACCACTGCCGCCAGCGCTTGCGCTGGGTCGGCTGCCTGGCTGATCGGCCGGCCGATCACCAGGTAATCCGAACCCGCATCCAGTGCCTGGCGCGGAGTGAGGATACGGCGCTGGTCATCCTGCGCGCTACCCGCCGGGCGAATGCCCGGGGTCACCAGTTGCAGCGACGGGTGCGCCGCCTTCAGCGCGGGGGCCTCAAGCGCCGAGCACACCAAACCGTCCATGCCGGCCTTTTGTGCCAGTGCCGCCAGGCGCAGCACCTGCTCCTGCGGGTCGACATCCAGGCCAATGCCAGCCAGGTCTTCGCGTTCCATGCTGGTCAGCACGGTCACGCCAATCAGCAACGGCTGCGGGCCGCTGCGCTTGGCCAGCTCTTCGCGGCAGGCAGCCATCATGCGCAGGCCACCGGAGCAATGCACGTTGACCATCCACACACCCATCTCGGCGGCGGCCTTTACCGCCATGGCGGTGGTGTTGGGGATGTCGTGGAACTTCAGGTCGAGGAACACTTCGAAGCCCTTGTCGCACAGGGTTTCGACAATGCCCGAAGCGCTGCTGGTAAACAGCTCCTTGCCAACCTTTACCCGGCACAGCGCAGGGTCAAGCTGGTCAGCCAGCTTCAGGGCGGCCTCACGGGTAGGGAAATCCAGGGCGACGATCAGGGGCGTCTGGCAGGCGGACATGGCAGGGTCTCTTGGCAAGTCGAAAACGGCGCGCATTGTAAACGAAGTGACGCAAGCTTTGGGGCCCGCGGGTCACGGAATTGGCCCGGCAGTGGCTGGCTTCTATAATTGAACCAATGGAACGGGCAAATGCTCAAAATTCGTACAAGCGCTGCCCACTAGCCGCTATAGGAGAACGACAATGCCCTGGTATGCCTGGCTGATCCTCATCATAGCCCTCGGCTCCATCGTCGGTGGGTTGATGATGCTGCGCGACACGGCAAAAAAATTGCCACTGACCGAAGACCAACTGCGCAAGGTGCATGAGCGCAATGCCGAGGCAGATGCCAAGGACGCGCAGGACCGTTAAAAGGGTTAAACAATGGGTTTGAGACGCCGTGGCTTCAGGCAACTTTTTGACGCTCGGCAAAACACTTAATTAACCTATTGTATTGTCTCGTTTTTTATTTTTATAAACGCCCCCCCCCCTTTTCCAAACAAAGCCGCACCCACAAGCGATTGCATCTCTCTTGTGGGCGCGGCCTCGCGCCGCGATGGGCTGCAAACCAGCCCCAAAAAAGCAATTAGCAGCCCCAAGCCAGCTGGCTGCCTGCCCGTCCCTTACTCCACCATCACCTTGTCACGATTCCGCTCCAGCAGGGCATTGCCTATCCCCTTGATCTCCAGCAGTTCATCCACCGAAGCAAACGGCCCATGGGCCTCGCGGTAGGCCACGATGGCTTCGGCCTTGGCCTTTCCTATCCCGTTCAACTCCTTCTGCAAAGTCAGCGCATCGGCCTTGTTCAGGTCCAGCCGAGGCGCTTGCTGGGCCTGCGCCTGAGCCACCACGGGTACCGCTTCGGGCGCCGACGGGGCGCTGGCCGGTGCTGCGCTAAGGGAGAACGACAGGCTGGCGAACAGTGGCAGCAGCAGGTACGACAGAACGTTGTTACGCATGGAAGAACACTCCTTGGGTTGGTCGATTTTCAGCAGCCGCTTTCCTTCGGCTGCGCAACTAACCCTAGCGGCCCTGCCATTTTGCGAACAACAACTAGGCCCGTTTAATCGTTACGGGATCAGACATTGAAAAAACCAACTTCGGCCATCCAAAAATGATGGCGTTACGCCATGTTTCAAGTTAACTTCATGAAAAAGAGGCAATGGCAAAACGCTGCCAGGTAAATTCCCGTTTAACCTCGGCTTCATTCAGACCAAACGCCGTTGCTTTTCCTACAAGCCTTGCCGGACAAGGCCCCCGCCCGTTCGTCGTATACGTTAGTGATATTGACTTTGTTGGCATGATGTCTGAATAACATTAAACAATCGTTTTTATTGATCATTCAGACAAAAATAGGATCCAATCCATCGATACTTGTCGGCAATTTCCTACGATCAGGGGAAAAAAACGTGCCAGATGGGATGTCATATTGATGACAAAGTGATAAATTTACCGTCATTGGACAACAGCTATGCTTGAAGGATCCGAGCAAAATGAAATCTTTTTCATATCATCCACTGGAACCGCTCGGTATACCGCGCGCGATTCCAGCCAGGCCAACCCCCCCGGCCGACCTGCGTATCCCCTGAGTCAGCATCTGTAGCTCCCAGTTCTAATCGCCTTCACTCAACACACAGAAGAACGTTGCCGTGCCCCTCAAGACCCTCACTGTATTTGGCACCCGCCCGGAGGCCATCAAAATGGCACCTCTGGCTCTCAACCTTGCTCAGGACGACCGTTTCGAGTCGCGCGTTTGCGTAACTGGCCAGCACCGCCAGATGCTCGATCAAGTGCTGGAACTGTTCGAGATCACGCCAGACTATGATCTGAACATCATGAAGCCTGGCCAGGATCTGACGGACGTGACCACGGCGATTCTGCAGGGGCTGAAGCCTGTACTGGCCGAGTTCAAACCGGATGTGGTCTTAGTGCATGGCGATACCGCAACAACTCTGGCCACCAGTTTGGCTGCCTATTACCAGCAGATCCCGATCGCTCACGTTGAAGCAGGCTTGCGTACTGGCAACCTGTATTCGCCGTGGCCAGAAGAAGGCAACCGCCGCTTGACCGGCGTGCTGGCAGCTCTGCACTTTGCCCCCACTTCAACCTCCCATGACAACCTGCTACGGGAAGGAATCAACCCAGCGCAAATCCACACCACAGGCAACACCGTGATTGACGCGCTTATGGAAGTCGTGAAGAAGCTGGAAAGCCCCGAGCTGAAAGCCAAGTTCCAGCAGCAATTCGATTTCCTCGAAGAAAAGCGCCGGATGATCTTGGTAACAGGTCACCGTCGCGAGAACTTCGGCGATGGATTCTTGCGCATTTGCCAAGCACTGAAAGACACAGCAGAAGAATTCCCGGAAGTCGACATCGTCTATCCGGTACACCTGAACCCGAACGTTCGTGGCCCAGTAAACAGCCTGCTCTCAGGGATTAGCAACGTGCACCTGATCGAGCCGCTCGACTACCTGCCATTCGTCTACCTGATGAATCGCTCCCACCTGATTCTCACCGACTCCGGCGGCATTCAAGAAGAAGCGCCGTCGCTGGGCAAACCCGTGCTGGTCATGCGAGATACCACTGAACGTCCGGAAGCAGTTGCTGCCGGAACTGTTCGCTTGGTTGGCACGACTGCGGAGGCAATTACTCAGAACCTTCGCGAATTGCTCACAAACGAAGAGGCGTATCGCCAGATGAGCGTAGCGCACAACCCATATGGAGATGGACGAGCCTGCGCTCGCATTCTCGAAAACCTCGCAAAAACAATCTGACCAACCTTTATCTCTCGAGAATCGCGCATGAGCTTTGAAAAAATCTCCGTCATCGGCCTGGGTTACATCGGCCTGCCTACCGCCGCTATCTTCGCATCGCGCAAGAAGAAGGTAATTGGCGTAGACATCAACCAGCACGCTGTAGACACAATCAACCGTGGTGAAATCCACATCGTTGAACCAGAACTGGACATGCTGGTGCACGCCTCGGTTACCGAAGGCTACCTGCGTGCTACCACCCAGCCAGAAGCAGCGGACGCTTTCCTGATTGCAGTGCCGACTCCATTCAAGGAAAACCACCAGCCAGACCTGACCTACATCAAAGCAGCTAGCGAGGCGATTGCCCCGGTTCTGAAAGCTGGCGACTTGGTAATTCTAGAATCCACCTCTCCAGTTGGCGCGACTGAAGCCATGGCCGATTGGCTCGCAGCCGCTCGCCAGGACTTGACGTTCCCCGCCACTCACGGCGAGAACTCCGACATTCGCATCGCTCACTGCCCCGAGCGGGTTCTGCCAGGGCACGTACTGCGAGAGCTAGTAGAAAACGACCGGATCATCGGTGGTCTGACGGCTAAGTGTTCTGCTGCCGCAGTTCGTCTGTACAAGAGCTTTGTCGAAGGCGAGTGCATCATCACCGACGCCCGCACTGCTGAAATGTGCAAATTGACTGAGAACAGCTTCCGCGACGTAAACATCGCGTTCGCCAACGAATTGTCGATGATCTGCGACAAACTGGGCGTCAACGTTCGCGAACTAATCCGTCTCGCCAACCACCACCCGCGCGTCAATATCCTTCAGCCAGGCGCCGGCGTCGGTGGCCACTGCATCGCTGTGGATCCATGGTTCATCGTCAGCAAAACCCCAGAGCAAGCTCGCTTGATCCGCCAAGCACGTGAAGTCAACGACTATAAGCCTGAGTGGGTAATCGAGAAGATCAAGCATCAGGTAGAAGCCTGGACCAAATCCAAAGGCTCGATGCCTCGTGTTGCGGTACTGGGTTTGGCGTTCAAGCCGGATATCGACGACCTGCGCGAAAGCCCGGCCTTGAGCATTACCGAAACGCTGTCGGCACAACTGGATTCGCAACTGCTGATCGTTGAGCCAAACATCGAGGCACTGCCTAAAAACCTGGCAATCCATAAGCAAGTGGATCTGGAAGCCGCAGTTGAGCAAGCCGACATCTTTGCCGTACTGGTCAAGCACCGTGACTTCGCTGAACTGACCAAGGTGGCACGTGCCAGCTCGGTTGTTCTGGACTTCGTGGGCCTTGAGTAGGAGATAATTCGGTGCTGCCCTTCAAGCAAAAAGCCGTTTCGCTGCTTGGCAAGATCAAGCGAAAAGTAAAGGCCGTTGTAAGACAACAACGTTCGAGCCCGCTCAACGTTCATGAAAAGCATCTGAACAAGAAGCATCTCTCCTACCGGATGATGAACGCTGCCTCGGGGTCGAACTTCAGAATCGATGGCGAACTGTATTGCCCACAAGAGGCAATTGCGAAAGCCGCCGTGTTCTCGGTCGTTTACTACAACGCTGCTGGAAGGGTGGTCACCGCTCCGGAGAAGCTGTTCGGCTTCTCCACTTCCGACCGATTTGGCAACTACAAGTATCTTTCTGCCTCCCCGGAAGGTGAACCGTTTACCGTTTTCCTGACGCTTCCTGACGGGGCGACAGGATTCCAGCTCAAGCTGATTTCGATCAAGAAGCTGCTGGATATCTACCTTAAGCCTGGCGCCAGGCTTGAACCGATCAAAATTAAACATAAACAGCTCACCTCTTCGATCATCAGCACTATCGAGCGCCACCAAGCCAGCAAACAGCCGGTGACGTTGGAGATGCTGGCCAGGGCTGCCAAGCCAATCGAAAAAGTGAAAAACAAGTATGTAGTACTGATGTACTGCTACGAATATTTCGCCAAAACGTCTGTCGATACCGCTATTTTCTTCGGGCGACTGGCATTTATGGCACATCCTAATCATGACCTTTTGGTTGACTTACGTGGGTTGCTGACCCATGCAGGCCGCCTTTATGAGCTTGAGGACTTCCTGAACGAAGCCGCCAAGCTGAACGATCAAAAAGGCTGGAACGTTTCGTCTCACCGCGTGGCCGACGATATCGACAAACTCGAAAACGGTTTTCCGTTCCCTATCGCTCGTTCAGCGCCGGATTATGTCCCAGGTAATTCTGTTCTTTACCTGCTGCATAACTCCTTGCCTTACAACTCAGGGGGTTACGCCACGCGCACGCATGGCCTGCTCAAAGGAATCAAAGCAGACGGACGATACGTCGCCCATGCAGTTTCGCGTCCGGGATTCCCTACTGACTCCAAGCAGCATATCAGCACGAAGCTGCCAGATATTATCCCGGCAGAAGATGTGGTCGACGAAATTCGCTACCTGCGTTGCGATCAGAAAACACGTAAGAGTAGCCTGACCCTAACAGAGTACGTTGATAACTTTGCCGAACAGCTGGTGACTTACGCCAAGGCCAACCAGGTTAAAGTCATCCACGCGGCGTCCAACTATCCGAACGGTTTGGCAGCAATTAAAGCTGCCCGCCAGGTTGGCATCAAGTCGGTATACGAGGTTCGTGGACTGTGGGAAATTACCCGAATGTCACGGCAACCTGAGTGGGAGCATACCGAGCAATATGCCTTTAACGCCAAGATGGAAGCTGAGGCCTGCATTCATGCTGATGCGGTCATAACCATCACGAAGGCACTGAAGGATTTGATGGTAGAGCGTGGAGTAGATCCGGCTAAAATTATTGTTGCGCCGAACTGCGCGCACACCCATTTGTTTGAGCCCGATGTTCCAAAAGACATCGAAATGTCGGCAAAGCTTGGTATCGCTTCTGATGAAGTGGTCATTGGCTACGTCGGTTCGATCGTTAACTATGAAGGCCTGGACGATCTGATGCGTGCGGTTGCCATGCTTCGTGACCGAGGCGTGAAGAACTTCAAGTTCCTGCTAGTAGGTGACGGTGCTGTACTCCCTCAGCTGAAATTGATGATTGAAGAGTTCAACCTCCATGAAATCGTCATCTGCACGGGTCGGGTACCTCACCACGATGTGCCGCGCTATTATTCCCTCATCGATATAGCACCATTCCCTCGCAAGCCTTATCTGGTATGCGAGACCGTATCGCCGTTAAAGCCGTTTGAGGCACTGGCAAGCGGGAAAGCGATTCTTGTATCCAGCTGCGCTGCGCTCACTGAGATTATTGAAGACGGTTACAACGGCTTAGTCTTCGAAAAAGGCAATGTGGAGGCGTTCTGCGACCAGCTCCAGCGTATGATCGAAGATAGCGAATTACGCATGAGTCTAGGCCGCCAAGGGCGTGAATGGGTGTGTCGCGAGCGTGACTGGAGCGTGGTGTCGAGCAAGGTAGCCGACTTGTATGCCTCTCTCGAGGCTCTTGTACCTTCCACTGCCATCCAGAACTCCCCTCTACGGGTTGCCGAACGCCAGAACTGATCATTAAGCCATGTCGATAACTATAGATCATCGCCGCGATAAAAATTCAACGGCCCAACTGTTGCCGGTTAAATGCTTTCTGCATCACACCTTTGTCGAAGAAAGCAGTGCCGACATTGCAGATCAATGTATCTCTGCGTATGCGCAAGTTGGCGGCAAAGTAGCGGATCCGACGTTTGATTTCCACGTCGACTGGGAGTCGGAAAAACGCAGTACCGATATTAATTGGCGAATGAAATTACAGGGCTGGACTTTCCTGTACCCTGTCATTTCCTGCTTCGACTCGTCTGAAGCAAAGCAAGAGCTCTTACAATCCTTCCTGGAGGTATTGAAAGAGTGGTGGGCACTACACGGCGATACTTCCGACGGCATCAGCAGCGCCCAAAAGCCCAAAAGCTACGCTTGGTCCGACCTATCGGTTGGACTAAGGGCTTTGGCCTGCGCATTTTTCCTAGGGCGCATTCGCCACTTCGAGTTAGAGCTAAGCGAAGCTGATGCTTATGTATTGAACATTGTAATCATGAAACATGTTCAACAGCTTAGCAGCCCCAGTATCTTCAATTTAAACAACCATGGCTTGTATCGAACTCACGGGCTCATGGCGCTTACTTATTCCCTGCCACTGCAAGCGGAGGAGCGCGATACGTTGCGCAGCTATGCCTTAGCGCACATGGAGGATCTCGTAGGCTCGCTTTTCGATAAAAATGGTATCCACCGCGAACACTCGCCGGCATATCACTTTTATGCAACCGAGATCATTCAAGCAATCGACGCTTCGGGCTGGTACAACGCAAGCACCGTGGTCTCAGATTGCGCTGAAAAAGCACAACGCGCAAAAAAATGGATCGCAGACCCCCTACAGCAACCGTTGCGCATAGGCGACTCAATCCCTGTTAAGCTTCACACCTCACTTCCAACCACAGCGCTCAGAGATGAGTTTAACAAGCCCCTAGCATATATTTCGAGTGATTTTCATGACAGTGGCTATGCGGTAGTTCGCTCGAACTGGAACAGCCCGGTTAGTACCTCATCGATGTTATTTATGATGGGTATGCATCACTCCACCATTCACAAGCACCGTGACTGCCTGTCGTTTGAATGGTTTGAAAGTGGAGAAAAAGTGATATGCGACAGTGGGGCCTACTCGCTCAAGCAAGATAATTACGCAAATTACTTCACGAGCACTCGCGCTCACAACAGCCTGGAGATCGAGGGCCTTGATGTACTAAAGATGAAGCCCTATGGGTCAGCCATCGAAAGTACAACTGAGTGCGGTAAAGGCATCTACAAAATCACCGGCGCGCTAAAATTTGCCGCGATCACGCACGCTCGGACAATTTATTTCAAGCCCCGCTGCTGGCTGATCATTATCGACGACTGCGTATTTGCGAAAGCCCGCACCGTGACTCAGTGGTTTCACACTGACCCAGCATATAGACTCACGCAAGCCAATGAAAACGCGATATCGCTACAAGCCGATGAAAGAAGCTTGTTCATTGATTGCTTGGATAGTGAAGCAGCCGCGCAAATTCATCACGGTGATGTCACAAACCTTCAAGGCTTTTTTTGCAATTCGGAAAACAGCGTTAGTGCTGGAACAGCAATTGGCTTCAAATTCTTCGCCAAAGACAAACGTATCATTACCTGCTTGGCATTGGGCAAGGACGAGAGAAAGGAAGCACTTGACTTCGTAGGCTCAGGTTTCGATACAACATTTGGTGTCAGCAACTCACTCAACATCAGCACCCCCAATGTTTTGCCAGGAATCAGCCATAAGCGCATTACACCTGGCGCCAATCTTGAGCTTGGCAATGGAGAGGGCACCTTTGAAGTTCTTGTTAACAACGTAAACTTCCATTTCTATGCCAACATGAGAGAAAGCAACAAGCTCATTATCATGTTGCCGGGAGCTACAAATCGAGAGAAGGGGCATTTGGACTTCCAGCGCTACAGTTGGTCTAAAAACTTTGACTGCAGTGTTATTGCGTTCACCGATCCTTCAATCAAGTCGAGCAACGATCTAAGCATAGCTTGGTTCCAGAACCACGTCAGCGCCTATGGAATTGAGGCGCTCGGTGTCTTGATCAAAAAAATCTCCAATGATACCGGCTATGCAACAGAGGATATTGCACTGTTTGGCTCATCGGGCGGTGGTTTCACGGCCCTTCAGTTGGCCAATACCTTCCCAGACAGCCCGGTTATAGCCATAAATCCTCAGACTTACCTCTACAATTACAGTCGTCCTCATTTCGAAAAAATGGTTCAACGTTGCTACCCTGGTATGTCTCCGCAAAAGGTCATCAATGACTACAGGAGTCGCCTCGTAGTAGACCTTGACCCGCTTATGCGTAAACAGGCGGCTTATATATTCCAAAACATCCACGATGAAAAGCATCTAAACCTCCACACCAAGTTGCTTTTGAAGTCAATGATTGAAGAAAGCTACTCAGAGCAAAATCTTGACGACCCAATGCGCTCCGACAGGACCTTGCACGTAATTTATTATGCAGACAAGGAAGCGGGGCACACACCGCCGAACAAGGAAGACACCATCTCAATCATTAACTCCGTCAGAAATGTTTTGAATTTTTAACTACAAAATTTAATCTAATGATATTTTTAGATCAGGAAAAAAAATGAAAATCTCTACTCTCAAATACACCACTTTGGCAGCACTGTTCACCTTCGCTCTCGCAGGCTGCAATGATGCGGAGGCGCCGAAAACGTCGGCAACATCTCAGCCAGCAGCAAGCTACGTTAATGAAGGTCAAGCCGCAGTCGAACTGCCAAACGGCATTAAAGTAGGTGTTGATGGTAAAATCATCAAAACCTTCATCGTAGAAAACAAGAATGGTAAGTTCCAACGCCAAGTAATCGTATTGCCTGCCGAGAAAATGTCTGTAGAGGGCTCTCTTTACTACACTTTGGCCAAACTCGGTTATGCCCGTAAAGCCAAGCCAGAGTCCGAGAACGCTTACAATCTGTCTTATATAAAGAAAAGCACTCCACCTGTACATGCCAGCTACAAGTCCCTGGCAGATGCTAAAGACGGAAAAGCACAAACTCGCCTTGTGCTGACCTGGAAGCTTGAAGACACCAAGACTGAAAGCTGATAAGGGTTAGTCACGCATGCTGCGCAATATAGTAGGATGGTACGTATCTCTTGGCGCTAAAATGTTTCACATTGCGCCTATCAATACGGTTACGGTAGTTATCCTAACATTAGTTTCACAGCTATCACTGTTGCTAACATTCTTCCTTCCGCTTAAGGTCATAATTCTATTGGGCAGTAATGGCATACCCCATTATTACCCTGAATCTTGGCATAGCCTGGGGCACAGCAAGCTAGTGGTGGCTCTGAGCTGCGCAGCAGGCGTATTTTATCTTCTCTACGGAGTTGCAGAACACACAATCAAGTTTTGCGCGGAGCGTGGCGCTAAGCGCATGCTTGAAAAGAGCCAGAAGATTACTCTTTTCCATGACCAGGAAGAGATATCCAGTAGGGCTTATCAGCGCTACGTACAAAGCTTGGCGTCTTTAATATTTATATTTTTTGCAATCACCGGTCTATCTTTCTACTTTCCTAGCCTGGCAGCTTTGCTTGTCACGTACTGCATTGGGACCTATGTTGCCGCCTCACAGCTTTATAAACACAATCATTGGTTTAAGAAGAAAATAGATAGCGGGATCGGCGGAACTGCAAAAGTTCTGACATCGATCGGTTTTCTACTCGCATTTGTATGGATTACATTTGCACTTCTGCAAGATATCCACAAAGGGAAAATGATCGCAATTGTTGCGCTCATACTTTCCCGACAAACAATGCAGCGTCTTTCCACCATCATTCTGGATTTCGCTAACTTGTTGCAACAAAAGCCTCAAATCAGCGCGTTATTCTTTCATGGCCACGTTTTGAAAACTGATAAGCCATTGGCAAATAAAGGATTCTGGTCGCTTCTGGAGCACCGGCGCCGCCAGGCATGGCTTCAGACATTGATTCATGAGCTGCTTGGTGATCACTACAGCATTCAAGACACCGCATGGCACCAGACGGGTGCAAATGATGTGTTTGCATTCAAAGTGATCACTCACAACGGTCAAAAAAATAGTGAAGAATTGTTCTTGGTTAAGATTTACGCTAGCCATAGAAGAGAGCTCGCCATGCAAGAGGCGACACTGCTGGCCAGTAAGAATGCAAAGACGCTCCCCACTCCAGAATTTCTGGGCGCCACACACCTGGACAACTATCACTGTCACATATTTGCTTGGCAAGACGCCAGAAAATCAATCCCCAAGGAAGTCAAGCCCGGCGGGATGGAGATTTCCACAAGTTTGATGGCTTTCACACCTCCACCTGCACTCGTCTCGCGTTACTGCCGCTCGCGACCACTTCTGTGGCAGAGGCTTGACTCAACGGTGATTGATCGCTTGAGGCTAGGATCCCAAAGCGAAGGTGCACAGCAAATCGTAGACCGATTTTCTGAGTATTTACCAAAAATTGAAAAGAATTTGGAAGCCCTTCCGCTTCAAATTGTGAATCCTGACGTGAACGTGGATACTCTTCAGCAGTTCTCGGATGGGAATTTTGCACTATGCCACTGGGGCCGATGGAGTTTGGAGCCAATTGGCGCTGGATGGCCAATTCTTGAGACAGATCTGCAGCGACTGGTTGAGCGCTTTGAAGATATTCGTTGCAAGCGAAGCGAATTTTCTAACGTACATGTACAGCACATTGTATTATGTGCACTTCTGTATGCTTTAGAGCGCCTGCTGCAGCGCCAGCAGTTCGCCAGCGCATTCAATATGCTCCCGGACATCCTAGAAAAACTAGAGGCACAAGCCGAGGTGCCGATTCCTGCTTGAGGTACGTATTTGTCCAGAGTAGCCATGCTCGTATGGAATGAGTTTCGCAACGACGCAAGAGTATTGAAAGAAGCTCAGACTCTGCAAAGCGCAGGTCACGAAGTCACCGTTTTTGCCTTGCACACACCGGGCGTCACTCTGCCCAGTGAAATTTTGCCAGGTAACATTGGTGTCAAACGCGTAGGGCGGAGCCCTTTCTGGAAACTGCGCAAGCGGAGTAATTCGCTTGCCAGCGCGAATTCCAACGCCATGGCAGGCCCTGTACCACATCTTAAACCTTACAAGCGGGTGCTACGTATAGCAGCTAGACTCTGGACCCACATGGGCCTCCTCTGGTCAATTGTCAAGTATCGTCCCGATGTCGTACATTCGCACGATGTCAACACTTTACCAACTAGTTGGCTAGCAGCACGAATAAGCCAAGCGCATCTGGTCTATGATGCTCACGAAATCAGCACAAGCCGAGAGGGCTATTCGAGCTTCAGAAGATTAGTAGCTGTAGTAGAGCAAAAGTTAATGCCGCGTGCTGACGGTACTATTACGACCACAACAGCACGAGCAAAATTCTTTGCCCGTGCTTATGCTGTCAACCGTCCTTTGGTTCTCCAAAATCGACCTCGCTTCCAATGCGTAAAAAAGTCCAATCGTATCCGCGATGAACTTAATCTAGCAAATCCTTGGCCAATCGTTCTTTACCAAGGCGGTATTCAACAGGGCCGTGGGCTTGAGCGTTTGGTTCGTGTGGCCGCCAAAGTACCTGATACATATTTTGTTTTCATCGGTGGCGGTCGCCTTGAAAAAAGTTTGTACTCCATTGTCAGCGAGCTGAATTTACAGGAGCGCGTTCATTTTATTTCCACCGTCGCACTAGATGAACTTCTTAGTTATACGGCGTCAGCAGACGTTGGTGTCCAGCCGATAGAAAACACATGCCTGAACCACTACACAACCGACTCGAACAAGCTCTTCGAATACATTCAAGCAGGACTTCCCGTAGTTGCATCAGACCTGCCTGAGATCAGGCAAAAAGTAACAAAACATAATCTAGGCCTACTCGTAAAGCCTGGTTGCGACGAATCTCTTGGCTTTGCAATAAGACTACTTATCAACGACAAGGAGAAGCGGGAGCATCATGCGAAGCAGGCGTTAATTTCTGCGCATGCACTTAGCTGGGAAACTCAAGAAAAAGAGCTAATAGATTTATATCAACGAGTACTTTTCAGCCCATCTCGCACACGTAAGGGAGCGCATGATGCATAAGCGCATCCTCTTACTGACCTTTTTCTTCCCGCCCGATTTGAGTGCTGGCTCGTTTCGCGCCCAAGCGTTATTAGATGCTATTCGTCTACAAACTGGCGAGGACGTTCACATTGATGTGATTACCACTCAGCCAAATCGCTATGAGTCATATTCAGCACCTGCCTCTAAACTTGAACTTGATGGTCGAGTTCGTATAATTCGAATAAAGCTCCCATCTCACAAGAGTGGATTTATAGATCAGTCTCGAGCTTTTATTTGGTTTGCGTTTCAGGCCGCACGCTACATACACTCAGTGCAATACGATCTCGTGGTCGCCACATCATCGCGCTTGATGACTGCTGCACTGGGTGCATGGATAGCCAAAAAACAGCAAACAAAATTATATTTGGATATACGCGACATTTTTGTAAAAAACATCCAGGAGTTGCTCCCCCCCCCCTTTTCCGCACCACTTTCATGGGGCTTCTCGCGACTTGAGCGATGGACGGTTGATCACGCTGAAAAGGTAAACCTTGTTTCGCGTGGCTTTCTTGATTACTTTACAATTCGTTATCCTGAGCGCATATTTTCTCTATATACAAATGGTGTAGATAAAGATTTCATGGACTTCCCCATGAATACAAATGAGCTAACTAGCGCTCCAGAATCACTGCGTATCTTGTACGCCGGTAACATTGGTGATGGCCAAGGTTTGCATTTGATTATTCCAGAGCTTGCACAGCGACTGGAGGGTAAAGCGCACATTCAGGTTGTCGGTGCTGGGTCGCGCGTCGGTCTTTTAAAAGATGCTTTGGAAGGCAAAGGAATCAACAATGTTGAAATTATTGCCCCCATACCTAGAAAAGACCTACTTCGCCTTTATGAAAGCTCCGACGTACTGTTCCTGCATCTCAATACCCACAGGGCCTTCCGTCGCGTACTTCCATCAAAACTCTTTGAGTACGCAGCTACTGGCAAACCAATCTGGGCCGGTGCCACCGGTTATGCTGCCAAGTTCCTTGCCAACGAAGTCAGCAACTCGGTCGTATTTGATCCTTGTGACGCTGAAGGCGCAATGCAAGCCTTGAAGAGCTTACGCCTCGGCCAGGTTTCACGACCGGACTTTATTGAGCGATACTCTCGAAATCGAATAATGCGCCCGATGGCCAGGGAAATACTTGAGCTACTTGAGCCGTCATAGAATATTCATTCAATATATCCACCACAAGTACAGCAACAGGACAAGCTTTTATGATTTTTTTCGCTTTACCCCCATCAAGTCAACTTAGATATCAGCCAATAACTCGAAAAGCATTCTGCTTTTGATGTCTGTAGAGAATTAAATCTCGCATCACAATAAACACCAAAGATACTGCTAAAGCTTTAATATATTTTCAATGGCCCCATGACAGGGAAAACAAAAATGCAAGGCAAACACCTGGCCTACCGTCCAGATATAGACGGGTTACGGGCTTTGGCCGTACTGGCCGTTGTGATTTTTCACTTCAACAAAGAATGGCTTCCAGGTGGGTTCGTCGGTGTCGATATTTTCTTCGTAATATCTGGATACCTGATCACCGGCATCATAATTCGACAAGTATTATCTGGGAATTTTTTATTTTCTGATTTTTATATTCGACGCATACGCAGGATTGTACCAGCCACTCTTTTCGTGACGCTGTGCACCTTAATTTTCGGCGCATTATTTATGCTCCCCGAGGATGTTAAGTCTCTTTCAAAGTCGGCGATAGCTGCTACATTTTCGCTTGCAAATGTCTATTTTTGGAAATTTCTAGACACCAGTTACTTCGCAGCCTCATCTGACACCATCCCTCTACTGCATTTATGGTCATTGGGCGTAGAAGAACAATTTTATCTAATTTGGCCAGCACTTTTGCTAATTTTGTTTAAAATTGGCTGAAAAAAACTTTTAACTTTCGCAGCCTTATCTATTGCAGCCGTATGCTTCTGGATTGGCCAGCATACACTCCTTTCCGACCCGAGCTTTGCATACTACATGCTACCTGCTAGGGCTGGTGAGTTGCTGGTTGGCGCAGTCACATATTGGATTTGTGAGAAAAATTCCGGCAATTCATCACGGTGGGTATCGAATTTACTTGCGACCTTGGGTACAGCCGGGCTTACTTGGTCACTGTGGTGTATTCGTGAAAACGACGGTTTTCCAGGCTTTATATCAGTAATTCCCGCTATAGCCACTGCCTTGGTAATTGCCTCTGGCACCTTTGGGAAAAATTTCTTAGCTTCCATTATTTCAGTTCGGCCTATCGTAGCCGTTGGACTCGTATCCTTTTCGCTGTATTTATGGCATTGGCCGGTCCTCGCTTTCTACAGATATGCGTACGGCGAGCCAGTAACACTTGGCGCCATCGCCATCTGCGCACTAGCCATCTGCATGACAACCCTATTTTCATACTTTCAAGTTGAGAAACGGTTTAGGTCTGGCACTTCTAACAAGAAGGCCATTCTCACCGCCATTCCGGCTTCTATAGGTTTAGCAGCAGTATCAACCGGGCTAATTTTAGCCAACGGCGATATTTTAAACCCAATCGTTGAAAAGAACTCATCCAAGGTTGATCTATCTTCTGTAAACACCAAACCAGCATTGGCATACAAGTTCAACTGCCAGCTTGCCAGATTCAACCAGTCCACAATTAACGATCCGCGCTGTCTCATCGGTGATTTGTCAGCAAAACCGTCGATGCTAATTATCGGTGACTCTAATGCTGCTCATTATGTCGGCTTCATCAGAGCGGTAGCTGAAAATAGTAAGCACTCTGCACGCAACATTACCCACAGCGCTTGCGTCCCAATCTCAAATAACAATAGCAAGTATGTCGCCAGCGCGATCAGCAAGTCTTGCGCAAACTATAACTCCAACATATTGAATTACGCAAAAGACTATAGAACCGTATTTATTGCCGCATCTTGGGCAACGTACAATAAATCCGATACTTTTTTTGCAGATTTAGAAAAGCAAATTGCAACGCTTTCAAGCTTGGTACCCAACGTCGTGGTTGGACTCCAAGCACCTCGCTTTGAGAAATACGATAGAGAATGTGCAGAAAAGGCCAGGAAAATACCGCTGCTTAATTGCGAGGCCAGCTCGCGCTACAGTTCATCTTCAGACACTGAGGTCAACCTCAAAATCACCCAGATAGTTTCAAAGTACCCAAATGTCTCTACATTTACGCTAAGAAATTATCTATGCACAAACGGTATCTGTTCAGCATACTTTGATGGTAAACCGCTTTATTTTGACAAGGGTCACCTGAGCATGTACGGGTCTTACACGCTTGGAAAAGCGTACATCCAAAACCCGAACAAGTCGGCGGAGCTTACTTTCTAACGCAGCAAAATGGCCTGGCACAAAATATATGCCAGGCCATCTGCTTATTGAGGTAATCTGTCAACGCTCACTTGTTTTAAACCTGAGACAACGATTATCTCTTCAAAAAACAATCTCAGCTTCCTTCATAGGATACTGCATGTATCGCTTACCCAACTTATAGGAACCGTACATGCTTAAATGGCTGCTATCGAAATATAGAGGAACACCATCAAGATATGCTGAGCAGGTGCCTTCACCACACAGATAATCTCTCACACTAAACGTAGTTACATTAGGATACCTTGACACAATTTCTCTAATCCTCTTGTTTGTTGCTGTGTCGGTGCTAGAAAGAAATGTGGAACGGCTTTCGCAGTTCAAACCTGGAATCTTTTGAGATTTCTCTGCGCACTGTCTATCATATTTATTGAACCTTGGAACTTGCAGACCGACTACAACCTTCGGCACCTCCCGAGACAGAAGCGCAATCTGCTTCTCAAAATCCTGATAAAACATGTCGTTCTTACTGTAAGTAGCCCATTGAGCAGATATAAATACCACCTTATATCCCTTCGCATACTTAATAGTATTCACACCATAGCGTTCGCATGAGTCAACCCTCACTTTCGACACATATCTTCCTGCGTTCTCGGCAAATGGTACGCATGCGCTATGTGTAATATTTCTAGCAGAGAAGCCTTTGCGCTCGCCGACCAACTTTATGAACCCAAGGTAATGAGCAGCATTTGAGTCACCAATAATCAACATGCTTGGCTTTTTTGAGTTATCTCCAACAATGCAGCGCGACTCATCAATTACGCGAGCGTTGAATTTTTTCATATGACAACTAAAGCTATAGGCCAGATCCGACTTAACATTAGCAGTTGCAAGATGGAGATCCTTATCCTTACCCATTAAAGGATTTGCAATTTTCCCACCAAGATTAATAATTACAACACCAAAAAAGGCCACAATGGCAGCTACCGAAACCACCTGAAATAGTGTTCTAGCAACCGAGTCTCCTGACCTGAATTTTTTTTCTACCTTAAAATACGAAAATACGGTTGCCAATATCATTACCAAAGTGCATGCGACAACTGCACTCAGGGTATTCGGCTCTCCGTAGGCATATCTGTAAAACGCAAGTACAGGCCAGTGCCATAGGTATAGCGAGAAAGAAACCAGGCCTACTGCGACCAATGGACGAGTAGAAAGAGCTGTTGTAACTGCTGACTTTCCAAAGGTGCCAGATGCGATCAGTAATGCTGTTGAAACAGCAGGTACGGCCGAGATAAATCCAGGAAACCCTCCCGTTTCGCGAACGAACAGTAGTGACCATGCAAGGCCGATAGAACCAATAACCGCTAGCAACCCAGATGTCCATGCGCGCGCACGATACTCGGTACTTTGGCACATCCAGTAGGTCATCGCTCCAATGATCAGCTCGCCCGCCCTAGATGGCAGCATATAATAAGAGTAGCTTGGATCTGATACTATCGTCTTCTGCCCAATCCAAAAACTACAAGCCGCCAACACCACTACCATAAACATAAAATATTTACGGCTTATAAATTTAAACCCCAATACCAAAGCGGCAGGCCATATGAGATAGAACTGCTCTTCAACTCCGAGCGACCAAAGATGGAGAAGCGGCACAGTATCTGATGACGCAGCAAAATAACTTATATCTAAAAATCGCCAGAAATAGATGTTGGCAACTGATAAAGTAGCAGCCACTGCCGACTTCGCCAGTGCCATCAAATCTTTCGGGAGCATAAACAGCGCTCCGAAGATCAAGGAAACTACTGTCACAAACAAAGTCGCAGGTATAATCCTACGCATGCGTCTAATATAAAAATCCTGGAACGAAAACCGGCCTGCGTTTATCTGCCTAGTGATAATACCAGTAATCAAAAAACCTGATATTACAAAGAAAATATCTACACCTACAAAACCACCTGGTAACCATTCCTTATTGAAGTGAAAAATCACGACGGCCAATACGGCCAATGCCCGAAGCCCATCTATATCAGGGCGATAGGCTAGGTGTTTGCCTTGCATTGTTGACTTCCCTTTCATGGGGTCTGAGGAAAAAGGGTGCCATTATACCTTTTTGTTCACGGCCTCGGTTCCTTTCAGCCCATGAGGACGCCCACCTTCCGGCAGGGTGGCTTAGATACGAATTGCTTTTCTATTTACTCTCCACTCAGCCAGCCTCAAACCAACCTGATGACCTATGACTCAGGATCATAATCAAGCTGCCTAGCCAAGAGCTGTCTAGATGGACTGCATTTGCGTAACAGCGAACGTAAGATTTTTGAGCAGCGTCAATACCATTCAATAGAACCTCTCAATCAACCTATTGCAGAAAATAGAGAAAGAGGCCTAGCTTGCCTGATTAGTGACTTCGCTGCTCAACCTGCTTACCCCCTAAAAATACTTCGGGGGGGAATCCCTTTTCAATAAACCCTATCCCCCACCAACCGCTTCAAATACTGCCCATACCCATTCTTGGCCAACGGCTCAGCCAGCTTCAACAGCTGCTCCGCCCCAATCCACCCCTGCCGGTACGAAACCTCCTCCGGACAAGCCACCTTCAACCCCTGCCGCCGCTCAATCGTGGCGATGTACCCGCTAGCCTCCAGCAGCGAGTCATGCGTCCCGGTATCCAGCCAGGCATACCCGCGCCCCATGATCTCCACGGACAGCCGGTTCTGCTCCAGGTACACCCGGTTCAGGTCGGTAATCTCCAGCTCGCCTCGAGGAGAAGGCTTGATGCCCTTGGCGATTTCGACAACGTCCTTGTCGTAGAAGTACAAGCCGGTTACGGCATAGCTGGACTTCGGCTTGGCGGGCTTTTCTTCCAGGCTGATTGCCTTGCCCTTGTCATCGAACTCGACCACACCGTAACGCTCGGGGTCGTGCACGTGGTAGGCGAACACGCTGGCGCCTTCGCCGCGGTCCATGGCGTTGCGCAGCAACTGCTGGAAGTCATGGCCGTAATAGATGTTGTCGCCCAGCACCAGCGCCGACAAATCGTTGCCAATGAAGTCTTCACCAATCAGAAACGCTTGCGCCAGGCCGTCTGGCGAGGCTTGCACGGCGTAGCTGATGTTGATACCCCACTGGTGGCCGTCGCCCAGCAGTTGCTCGAAGCGAGGTGTGTCTTGTGGGGTGGAGATGATCAGGATGTCCTGAATGCCCGCCAGCATCAACGTGGTCAGCGGGTAGTAGATCATCGGTTTGTCGTACACCGGCAGCAGTTGCTTGGAAATTGCCAGGGTCGCGGGGTGCAGGCGGGTACCCGACCCGCCCGCCAGAATGATGCCTTTACGCTTCATAGTGGTCATTTCTCGTGTATTTCCGTGAGCATGCGGGCCACTCCCTGGCGCCAGTCTGGCAGGTTCAGGGCAAAAGCCTTCTGCAGTTTGTGGGTATCAAGACGTGAATTGGCCGGTCGCTTGGCCGGGGTCGGGTAGGCGTCGGTCGTCAAAGGGTTGACCTGTTCGGCGTAGGCTTTCAACGCCACGCCTTGTGCCGCCGCCTGCTCGAGCACGAAGCGGGCATAACCGCACCAGGTGGTTTCGCCGCCAGCCGCCAGGTGGTACAGGCCGGCCAGGGCCGGGTTGCGACGGGTGGCGGTGATGGCGTGGGCGGTGATGTCGGCGATCAGTTCGGCGCCAGTCGGGGCGCCGTGCTGGTCGTCGATCACGCCCAGGCTGTCACGTTCGCCGGCCAGGCGCAGCATGGTTTTGGCGAAGTTGTTGCCGCGGGCGGCATACACCCAGCAGGTGCGGAAGATCAGGTGCTGGCAACCGGCAGCCTGGATGGCTCGTTCGCCTGCCAGCTTGCTTTCGCCATAGGTATTCAGCGGGCCAACTGCGTCGTCTTCGCGCCAGGGCTGGGTACCCTGCCCTGGGAACACGTAGTCGGTGGAATAGTGCACCAGCAGTGCGCCGCAGTCGGCGGCAGCACGGGCCAGCACGCCCACGGCTTCGGCGTTTACCTTGAAAGCTTGCTCGCGGTCGCTTTCGGCCTTGTCGACGGCGGTATAGGCGGCGGCGTTGACGATGACATCTGGGGCGTAGGCGCGCACGGTTTCGGCCAGGCCTGGCAGGTTGGCCAGGTCGCCGCAGTGCGCCTGGCTGCGGCTGTTCAGCGCCAGCACCTGGCCCAGCGGGGCCAGGCTGCGTTGCAGCTCCCAACCTACCTGGCCGTCCTTGCCCAGTAGCAGAAGTTTCATGCCGAGCGCCCTGCGTAGTTCTTCTCTACCCAGTCGCGGTAGCTGCCGGACTGTACGTTCTGCACCCACTCCTGGTTGTCGAGGTACCAGGCCACGGTCTTGCGAATGCCGGTTTCGAAGGTTTCAGCGGGTTTCCAGCCCAGCTCGCGCTCCAGCTTGCGGGCATCGATGGCGTAGCGGCGGTCATGGCCGGGGCGGTCGGTCACGTAGGTAATCTGTTCGGCGTAGGGCTTACCGTCGCCGCGTGGGCGCAGTTCGTCCAGCAGTGCGCATACGCGGTTGACGATTTCCAGGTTGGGCTTTTCGTTCCAGCCGCCAACGTTGTACACCTCACCGGTGGTACCGGCTTCCAGTACGCGGCGAATGGCGCTGCAGTGGTCTTTGACGTACAGCCAGTCGCGAATCTGCTGACCGTCGCCATACACCGGCAGTGGCTTGCCGGCCAGGGCGTTGACGATCATCAGCGGAATGAGTTTTTCCGGGAAGTGGTACGGGCCGTAGTTGTTCGAGCAGTTGGTGGTCAGTACCGGCAGGCCGTAGGTGTGGTGATACGAGCGCACCAGGTGGTCGCTGGCGGCCTTGCTGGCGGAATACGGGCTGTTTGGCTGGTACTGGTGGGTCTCGGTGAAGGCCGGTTCGTCGGCGGCCAGCGAGCCGTACACTTCGTCGGTGGATACATGCAGGAAGCGGAACGCCTGGCGTGCCTGGTCATTCAAGCCACCCCAATGGGCGCGGACGGCTTCCAGCAGGCGGAAGGTACCAACGATGTTGGTTTCGATGAAGTCTTCGGGGCCGTGGATAGAGCGGTCGACGTGGGACTCGGCAGCAAAGTTGACGATCGCGCGCGGCTGGTGCTCTTGCAGCAGGCGGGCTACCAGCTCGGAGTCGCCGATGTCGCCGTGCACGAAGATATGGCGCTTGTCACCCTGCAGGCTGCTCAGGGTTTGCAGGTTGCCTGCGTAGGTGAGTTTGTCGAGGTTGACCACAGGCTCATCGCTACCCGCCAGCCAGTCGAGCACGAAGTTCGCGCCAATGAAACCCGCACCACCAGTTACCAGAATAGTCATCGTTCAGTTTTTCCCATTTCCCGCTGTCAAACTTCACTGCGTTTGAAGTTCATATGGGCGTTGCTTTGCAGGCAACACCTGTTCTGTTTGTTTGTGCCGTGCTCAGGGCTCCAGACGCCGACGCTGGTACAGCCAATCGACAATTTCCCCGCCGGGCACATAGCCGCTCACGGTGTCGCGCAACAGCTGGCGCACGGTGGCGAAGTCATCGACCGAAGAGGCGGCCCGCAGTGCCTCCAGGCGCTGCTTCAGCACATCCCAGGGCAGGTAGTCTTCGTTGGCGCTCATGATCATGGGGTGGCGCGTGGCAATCACGTTGTCGCCGATCAGCAACTCTTCGTAAAGCTTCTCACCCGGGCGCAAGCCCGTGAAGTTGATGGCGATATCGCCCAGCGGGTTGCGCTCGGAGCGAATGCTGAAGCCGGACAGGTGAATCATTTTTTCCGCCAGCTCCACAATCTTTACCGGCTCGCCCATGTCCAGCACGAACACATCCCCACCCTGCCCCATGGAGCCGGCCTGAATCACCAGTTGCGCGGCCTCGGGAATAGTCATGAAGTAGCGGGTGATTTTTGGATGGGTCACGGTCAGCGGCCCGCCAGCCTTGATCTGCTTGTGGAAGAGCGGGATGACCGAGCCCGACGAGCCCAGTACGTTGCCGAAACGCACCATGGTGAAGCGGGTTTTGTTCACCTGCGACACGTTGCCGGTGTCGCCCATCAACACGGGTGCCAGCTCGCGGCTAAGGGCCTGCAAAACCATTTCGGCCAGGCGCTTGGTGCTGCCCATCACATTGGTGGGGCGCACGGCCTTGTCGGTGGAAATCAGCACGAAGTTGGCAACACCCGCCTGCAGCGCGGCCTGGGCGGTGTACAGGGTGCCGAACACGTTGTTCGACAGGCCTTCGGCAATGTTGTGCTCGACAATGGGCACATGCTTGTAGGCGGCGGCGTGGTAGACAGTGTCTACCTGCCAGGCGCGCATCACGTCGAGCATCTTAGACTGGTCACGAACCGAGCCCAGTATCGGGATCAACTGCACGGCCAGCCCTTCGCGAACGATGCGCTGTTCCAGCTCGCCGGCAATGGTGTACAGGTTGAATTCACTGTGCTCGAACAACAGCAAGGTACGCGGGGTTTGCCCGAGAATCTGGCGGCACAGTTCGGAGCCGATCGAGCCACCGGCGCCGGTCACCATCACCGTCTGGTCGATGATGCAGTGCTGCAACAGGTCGCCTTGCGCAGGCACCGCGTCGCGGCCCAACAGGTCGGCGATGTCCACTTCCTGGATGTCGTCCACCTTCACCCGGCCGCTGGCCAGGTCCATGAAGCCGGGCACACTGCGCACGTGCAGCGGGTAGCCTTCCAGCAGGTTGAGGATTTCACGGCGACGGCTGCGGCTGACCGAGGGCAACGCCAGCAGGATTTCTTCGGCAGCAGTGTCGTCGATCATGCGTTGCAGCTGTTCTGGCTGATACACCTGCAGGCCGGCGATCACCCGGTCGGTGATGCTGGCGTCGTCGTCGATGAACGCCACCGGGCGCATGGCCTTGCCCATGCGCAGGGCCGCCACCAACTGGTTGCCTGCAGAGCCCGCACCGTATACAGCTACCCGTGGCAGGCCGTCATCACGGTTGGCGAAGGGCACGTGCTGCACGGCGGTGGCGAACCAGTCACCGAGGAAGTACTGGCGCATGGCCAGGCGCAGGCCGCCGACCATGATCAGGCTCAGCCACCAGTAGTTGAAGGTGATCGAGCGTGGCACCACGTTCTGGTGGTTGCTGGCCCAATAGATGATGAAGCCCAGGATCAGCGCCGACAGGGTCACGGCCTTGATGATGGCGATCAGTGCATCATTGCCGAAATAGCGCATCACCGCCCGGTACAGGCCAAAGCGGATGAACAACGGAATCGAGATGATCGGCGCGGTGATGAACAACCAGGTGTGATCACGAACAGGGTTGGCCAGGTCGTCGATACCCAGGCGCACGACAAACGCCATCCACAGCGCGAACCAGACCAGAACCACATCCGTCGCTACCTGAATCAGCCGTTTGTGACGTCGAGGTAGTCCAAGCAGTCTTGAGCGCAGCTTATCCATAAAACCTCTTAGGGCTTTCCAAAGTGACATGTCTACTGTCTTCGTCCTATCACTTTAGCTAGTGTTCGAGTTCACCGGCGCGCCAGCGCACGGCCAGATATGCCAATGGCAGGTAGGCGATGATCACGCCCCACACGCCGTCCAGGCCCAGTAACAGCACACACAGGGCTACCGGCAGTAGCCAGAACAGGTTGATCGCTGCCACCGCCAGGGTGACCGGTAGGTGTTTGCCATAGTGCCGCGAGGCAAACTGGTAAGCGTGGCTGCGGTGTGCTTCGTACACCTTGTCACCGCGCAACAGGCGGCGGATCAGGGTGAAAGTGGCATCCACGACGAACACCCCCAGCAGGATCAACCAGCACCAGAACAACTGCGGCGAAGCCCATGCGGCCTGCAGCGACAGGCCCGCCAGCACGATGCCGAGGAAGCCGCTGCCGGCGTCGCCCATGAAGATCTTGGCTGGCGGGAAATTCCAGAAAAGGAAGCCCAGCGTGGCCGCAGCCAGCAACAGCGGCAGCGCCATCAACTGCGGCACACCGGCCAAGGCCGACAGCAGCACCATGCCCAGGCAGGCGGTGACCGCTTCGACGCTGGCAATACCATCAATGCCGTCCATGAAGTTATACAGGTTAAGCATCCACACGGTGTAGAACGCCGCCAGAATGAAGCCGAACCACTGCAGGTCGAGGGTAAAGCCGAACACCTGCAATGGCGCCAGGCCACCCAACCAATACAGCATCCACGCGGCTGCAGCGAAGTGGCCGAGCAAGCGCCAGCGGGCCGCGATGTGCCCGTGGTCGTCCATGAAGCCGATGACCGCGATCAACGCCCCTGCCCCACCAATGGCAACCAGCGCCGCCAGCGGCACGGCACCGACCAGGCCCAGCACCGGCAAGCAAGCCAGAAAGCTCAGCACAATGGCCACACCGCCTCCCCTTGGCGTAGGCACGGTGTGCGAACTGCGCGCGTTGGGCACGTCGATGATCTGCTTGTTCAGGGCGTAGCGCCGCAGTGCTGCGGTCAACAGCAGGGATGCACCTGCGACCAGGGGGATAAGCCACCATGCCGTCATTTGTCTTGCTCTTTCAAAAAGTTGAGTGCCGTGGCCCGCAATGCCTGGTCCACGTCCAGCGGGGGCTGCCAGCCCAGCAATTCACGGGTTTTGCCACTGTCTACCTGCAACGAACCGCACAAACGCTGGGCCAGGGCGCCCTTGCCGGCCAAGGTCGCCGCCCCCTTCAACCAGGCAGCGGGAACGGGCAGCAACCTGGCGGGCTTGCCCAGTGCCTGGCCAAGCCGTTGCAGCAACTCGGTGGTGGACAGGTCGTGGCCATCGCTGGCCATGAACGTCTGGTTGGCCGCTGCCGGGTGATCGATACAGGTAAGCAGCAGGTCCACCAGGTTATCCAACGCCACCAGGCTGCGCTTGTTGTGAATGGCGCCGAATGGCAGCGGCACGCCTTTGCTCAGCCAGTTCATCATGCTGCGGAAATTGGCTTTTACGCCTGGGCCATACACCAGAACCGGGCGCACGATTACCACTTCCAGCCCGGTTTGCGCTGCCAGTTGGCGCAGGCCATCTTCGGCTTCACGCTTGGAAATACCGTAGGGGTCTGATGGCGCAGGGGCTTCGTCGGCCGAAAAAGGCTGGCGGCCGTCGGTGGTTTCACCGTTCACCTTCACCGAGCTGACAAAGATGAAGCGCCGTACACCTGCCAGGGCCGCAGCCTTGGCAAGGCTCAGGGTACCTTCCACGTTCACCCGGCGGAACTCGGCAAGAGGATCGGCTGCGGTTTCCTGCATGACGTGCACGCGGGAGGCCAGGTGAATCACCGTGTCCACCTGGTCGAAATGGCCGGTAGCCACATCCACCGCCGCCAGTTCGCTGAAGGGCCGGTAGTCGACGCCAGCCAGCCCCTGGGCGGGCAGTTGTCGCACCAGCGCGCGCGGCTCCCAGCGTGGGTCGCTGGCAAGCCGCTGCAGCAACACCTGGCCGACAAAGCCACTACCACCCGTTGCAAGAATGCCTTGCCCAGCCATCAACCTCTCCCCAGCAGGCGGGTAAATACACTGCGGTACTGGTCCGCCACCACCGACCAGCGGTAACGGCGATTGGCGATTTCATGCAGGCGCTCCGACAGTTGCGCGCGCGCGGCTTCATCGCCCATCAGTGCCTGCACGTGCTTGCGCAACGAAGCGCTGTCGGCAAAGTACAGGGCCTGGTCTTCGGTGGTTGCGCGGTTGAACGACACATCAAAGGCCACCACCGGAAGGCCCAGCCACATGGCCTCGACCAGCGACGGGTTGGTACCGCCGGCGCTGTGGCCATGCAGGTACACCGTGGCATTGCTGCGCAGCGGGCTCAATTGCTCCACATCGTAGATCGGGTCCAGCAGGTGAATGTTGCTCACCCCTTCATACTGCTTGCGCAGTTGCACCCCGTATTCGCTGTGGTTCCAGTTGCCGATAATCGCCAACGGCATGCCAGACCCGGCAAAGGCCTCGAGAATGACATGGATGTTGTTCTCCGGCTCGATGCGGCACACCGTGAAGGCGTAAGGTGCAGCAAGGAACGGGTACGCTTGACGGGCTTGCACGCTCGGCTCGCCGGCTCGGGCCTGGTCACCACCGTAGGCAATCAATTCGCTGGGCTTGTTGTATTCGGCGGTCACGTATTCCTGCAACACCTTGTTGTCGGTGATGACAGCGTGAGCAAAGCGCACCGCCACTGCTTCGGAAAGTTTCAGGAACCAGCGGGCGAAGTTGGACCACTTGGCGCGCTTCCATTCATAGCCGTCGATGTTCACCACGATCGGCTTGCGCGTCAGTAGACGCATGAATGGCAAGGCGATGCAGCCGGAAACCCCCAGGATCAGCATCAGGTCATGCTTGCGGTACGCGTGCAGCATGCTCAGCACGTCGTACGGAATGCTTTGCACGCCATTGGCCTTGAGGTTCAGGTAAACCAGACGGGCACGTTCAAAAAACTTCGGGCGCTGGGGGTAATGCGGTGCGCTGCAATACACGGTGAGTTCACAGTCACTGGGCAGGTTGCGCACCAATTGTTCGGTCAATGTTTCCCAACCACCGTATTGAGCGGGCAAACCTACCGTACCAATCACTGCAATCTTATAGGTCATCAAACACCATCACGATATTTTTCTGGAAGTTGGCGGTGGAAAACTCACTCGCTTTCATGCGTGCGTGCTCGGACAATGCCTGGCACGCCTGTGGGTCCTGCGACAGGCGCGCAACCGTGCGCAGCAACTGTTGGTGGTGCTTCGAATCGATCTGGTAACCCTCTACCCCATCGCTGACCAGTTCGACCGGGCCGCCTACCGGGGGCACGATGGTGGGAATGCCGAATGCCATGGCCTCGAGAATGGTCAGGCCAAAGGTTTCCACCCAGCCATCCACATGGGACAGGTTCAGCACCAGGCTGGCCTCGCGGTAAAACTTCGCAACATCTGCGCTGGCCGGGCTGAGCACCAGGTTTGCCGGCAGCGCCTTGCCTGCGAAGTAGCTATCCACTTCCTGCGGGCTGGCGTTGAGTACCAGGGTAAATTTCAGCAGCGGGTCGCCAGCCAGCGCTGTGGCCAGGGCGACAAACTCGTCCACCCCTTTGTAACCCTTCAACGACGCCAGCATCAGCACATTGAAACGGCCGGCATGCAAGTGTTGGTACGGCGTGGCCATCGCCTGCTGTTGAAAGCCCTCGGCCAGGCCGTTATACACAGTCACTGCTGGCACCCCGGCCACACCCTCTTGCACCTGCAGGTACTTCGACACGTAGACCACCTTGCTGGCACAGCCGGCTATCACCCGGCGCAAGAACGCCTTCAACAGCGCTGGCCGAATGGAGGTTTCGTGCACGTGGTACACCACCTTGGCACCGCGCAAGCGTGCAGCCAGGGCGGCGCCAAAGGGCAGCATGGTGTTGATCAACACCACGTGCCCTGGTTGCACGCGGCGCAGCATGCTGAAGAACAACGCCACCTGAGAGCCGGCATAGGCCAGCAAGGTCAGCCAGCGGTTGTCGAAACGCTTGTATGCAAACTTGCAGGTGCGAACCTGCAATTCGTCGAGCACGCCGTGGCCACTGCTGCCTACATGCAGCGTGCAATCGGCGCCACTTTGCTGAAGTGCGGTAATAGTCTGGTTCAGAACCCGGGGGCTACCACTGTAGTCATTCAGTAGATGGACAAAGTGCAACGTTTTCATGCCGCCCCTTCTTCAGCAACCCGCGCCTTGATGAACTTGGCCGGCACACCGCCATAAATCGAGTTCTTGCGGTAAACACCCGCAGCTACCACCGCCCCTGCAGCAAACACGCAACCGTCTTCGATCACCGCGCCATCAAGCACGGTTACCTTGGCACCGAGCCAGCAGTTGCGGCCAATCCTGATGCCCTGGCGGGTTACGCCTTGCAGGCGGATGGGTTGCAGCGGGTCTTCGAAGTTGTGGTTTTCCGAGTGAAAGCTGACAAAGTTGCCGATGATGGTATCGCTGCCAATCTCGATGCCGCCGGCGCAACCCAGGAAGCAACCGGCACCCAGGCCGACGTTGTCGCCAATCACCAGGCCCTTGCCGATGTTGGCCAGGCTGCCGGTGCATTCGATGATGATGTGCTTGTTCAGTGACACGGCGGTGCCGAAGCGTATGCCGTCATTGGACAACGCATCCACAAAGCAGCCTTGATCGATCACCAGCCCGGGGCCGTAGTCGATCTTGCTTACTTCCTTCAGGGTTACCCCCGAGCCGATGAACGCCAACCGCCGCCGGCGCAGGCGAATCACCCCGCGACAGGCCATCAGCAGCTTGCTCACGATCAGCCCAAGCAGGTAGCCCGACGAGATCCGCCGGTCGATTACCATTGGGCGCTTCTTGACCAGCAACACCAGTTTTTCGAGCAAGGCATGCATCATTTCACGGCCCTCACCTGGGTAAACAAGGCTTTGACGAAGGCCGGGCTGCGGTAGGCAACCGCCTTGCGGATAGCGGCGTAGACCAGATACAGGTCAAGCAGGCCGCGCTGCAGCAGGCTGTGGGAATGAAAGCTGATGCGCAAACCGTGAATCATTTCTTCAAAGCGGAACAACGCGCGCTCGGGGGTATCGGCGCTGTGCTCGGACAGGTCGTGGGCAATTTCCACATCCAGCACGCAGGCCTTGGAGTAATAGCCTTCGTAGCGGATGAAAAAGTCGGTGTCGGTGGCATAGAAGCGCAGCCGCTCGTCGTAGAACGGTTTCATGCGCTGGAAGCACTGGCGGGTGAAAATCAGCCCGCTGTTGATGCCAAGCAGGTTTTTCGAGGCCACCAGGCCGGGGGCCACATCGGGGGTAAGGCGGCCCATGAACAGCCAGCGCTGGCCGGGGCTCACCAGTTGCCCATGGCTGACCAAGCGGGGCATGAACACGCCTACCTGATCGCCGTCTGGCGCACTGCGCACCTGGCCGATCTGCGCCAGGCAGCTGGACAGGCGAACGTCCGAATAGTTGGTATCGTCGTCCGAGATCATGAAAAGCTCGACGCCAGCAGCGAACGCCTCTGCGGCGACCTGGTTGTAGATCACCGACAAGCGTTGATTGTGCGCCTCGTACCAACGCACACCCGGGCACGGCTGCGCCACGCCAGGCGAGTTGTTCCAGACGTACAGTTGCAGGTCGATACCCTCTTCATGCAGCAATGCCTGCTGTGCAAGCAGCGACTGCAGGGCAATCGAGTCCTGGCTAGTTTTCCGATACAGAACGATCAGTACTGCCAAGCTCAACTTTTGTTCTTCTGTTTTCACCAATGATCACCATCACCACGATCGCGAATATGTAAAGGACCACGCTGTTCGTATAGGACTGGAAAAAGAACGAGCTCAGGAAGAACGGGTAGCTGGCAATCACGAAGTTGCCCAAGCCGTTTTTCCACGCGCTGGCATGCGGCCTGTCCCGAACGATGATCGTCACCAGCTTGTGATACCAAAGAATCAACCCCGCCATGATCAGCGCCCCGACCCATCCGCAGGTGGCCAGCAGGTTGAGCCAGAACGAGTCGAACCAGTACGGCTGGCCTGGCCCTACCGAGCCGAAGCCATAGCCCATCGGGTGCGCATTCAGCACCTGGTACATATGCAACCACTGGCGCTCACGGTCCAGTGCGGACAAATCCTGGGTGTAGCCCATCGACAGGTAGGCGAAGATCGCCATGGTCAAGCCAAAGAACTGCAGGTAACCCAGCAGCGAAATCAGCCAGGCCGTACGCAGCACCCTGGCCACCACCAGCATCGCGCAGATACACACCAGGCCGATCATGGCCGTACGCACCGAACCAATTGCGATCAACACACACAGCAGCAAAAACGCAGCGCTCAATAGCAGACGCCGGGTAAGCGACCAATCGCGCCCGCTGAGCAACACGGCCAGCGTCATGGCGGCGGTGTTCAGGATGACAGCGGAAAACTCCAGCGTGCCGGTGAAAAAACCGGAAATCCGCGGCAGCCCGTCACGCATCGAGTTATAGGGCTGTAGCTCGTAGCCTTTGGCGCTTAGCAACGGCCAGTACCAGAACTGCTCGACCGAGGCGATGGTCAGGTACTGGTACAGTGCATACAGGCCGGTGAGTACGCTCATGGCCAACACCGACCAGTACACATGGCGCAGCTTTTTCTCGGTCGACACCGCCTGCGCCCAGATGGCCACAGCCATGCCGACAAACACCGGCACGGCCAGTGCACGGAACATACGCACCGATCCCGCACTTAAGTCGCCAAACAGCAGGTACAGGAAGGCGAAGAACAGCACAATCAGCAACGACCGGCCGACTTCGAGGTTAACCATGCCACGCGCAGTGATGCTGGCCAGGGCACGCAGTAAGAGCCACATGACCAGCAACAGGCTGATCATTTCACGCCAGCCGGCAAAGGCGCTGCCCAGCCCCAATGTCAGGACGATGTAATCGCTCAAGAAAAGCAGGCAGAACAGCACGCCGATAAAGATCTTGATCACACTCACCCTCGCGCTCTGGCAAACCTGGCCAGCCGCAACAGCGTGACCTTGATCAGGATCTTGATGCGCGGCACCCAGGCGTAGGAAAGCAGCGTTCGCAACGCCAGGTTTGTGTCCATACGGCACAGGGCGTCGAAAACATCCGCAGGGATCATGCTAGTGACCTTACCTGTCGGTTTCATGAAATCGAGATTGCCCGACCACGGCAGCATGGCCGTCAGCTGGTTTTCGCTGTATTCACCCCGTTCGATGCAGGCCAGGTAGCGCGCTTTCACCGCTTCCACCGAGTTCACCTGTTGCACGGCTTCGACCACCGCTGCGCTGGGCTGCGGTTGCTCGATGCTGGCCAGCAACTGGTCGACGCTGGCCACCTTCAGGCTGTCTGCAGGGGAATAGCCCTGAATCGGCGCAACCAGCCCAACACAACGCCGGCCCTTGAGCAATTGCTCGGCGAACGCCGTACCGCCAGGTATCGGGTAGCTGTCCAGGTAGAAGTCGGCTTTTTCCGCAAAGGCCAGGTAGTCCTTGTACGGCAGGTGGCGGCGAATGAAAAAACGTCTGGGGTAACGCAGTTTCACTGTCCACCACCAAGTGTTGGTCAGTGGGTTGGCACCAATGATCCAGCACTCGGCGCTCGGGAACCTGTCAAGAATGGCCTTAATCGATGGGCGCATGTCCAGCCCGCCATGGGGCTTGTACTTGGCGGCAGAGGCTGCGCTGAACACCTTGATCCGCTCATGCGCAGGCACAGCGTCCGGCACCTTTGCTCCGCTGGTTTCAATCGGGATCGCCAGGAAGCTCTTTTGGCAGGTGAGGTGCTTATTCTTGTCCAGGTGATGCCCGTAGGCGCTGATCTCGAAGTACACATCGGCCACCGAAGCACCAAAGCTGAACACATGGTCCGCGTGGTTGACAAAATACACCGTCACCGCAGCGCCACGCTGCTGTTTCAGCAGGCCACAAGCAACGGTGGTGATTATGTCGTCCGGATGGATATGCAGCACCACCTTGTCGTATTGGGCTAGGGTGTCGACAATGGATTGCAGCCGGGCGCACGGGTCATCGCCATGCGCCACTTCGATATGGGCAAAATAGCCGGCCAGCCGTTCGAGCACCTGGGGTTTAGCGCTGCGTGCAACCAGCAGGTCCACAGGCTCTTGGTGCATGTGCGCCAGGCGCTCCATCAGTCGGGTGTGCCCGCCTTGCAGGTAGGGCTCGCTGACCACATGCAGGCAACCCCGCGATTTGCCGCTGGCAGCCGGTACCGTGACCTGGCTGGCGCACTGGGCGACCAGGTGGCGCTCCAGTGTTGCAGCATCATAGATACCCAGATCCACCGCCCACAGCAGTGCGCCATAAACCTGCGCCTGTATCAGGGCTTGGTCAGGTTCGCCGTCAAGAATGCGTCCGTGTAACTGTTCGATGACGTCCTTCATCATTACTCAGCTCCGCGCCGTATTCCCAACAATGGTGTGCAAACGGCGGAACACCGCAAGATACATGACTATTCCGTACAGCAGGTAGTTAACAGCGTAGGCAAGGGTAACCTTTTCATATCCCCACAACTGGGTTAAATAAACCGTCAATGCGTACAGCGAGAGCGTCGAAAGAATCTCTGTCACCAGATACAACCGAGTAAGCGCCTTGCCTAGCATCAGGTAGGCCATCAACCAACTCACTACCTTCAAGCTGTCTCCGACCATCTGCCATGCGAACAGTTCACGCATGGGCAGAAAGGACTCAGAGAACAGCACGTGAATGATGAAATCCCTGAGCAGATATATGACCAGGCCAGCGGAGACAGTCAAAGGCAGGATCAGCTTATACCCCTGTATGATTTCCCTACGCAGCTCACCTGCATCAGAAAGCTCGGAAAGCCTTGGCAGGTAATAGACGGCCAGTGTTGTGGTGATCAGCATGAGGTAGGCCGTGCTCAGACGCCACATGGCCTCCCAATAACCTGCATGATCCCACCCGAATTCCGTGCCCAGATAGTCACGGATGAACACATGGCACACGGGTATCGAGCACGCTGTCACCACAGCCATCAAGGCAAACTTGCCAAGCCTGGACAGCGACTGCTTGTCCAGCTCCCCGATGAAGTCGGTGATGCGGAACCATTGCGTTCGCATGCAAATGACAAGTGTGGCCATAAAGCTCAATGACTGGTAGACCGCCAGCGAAACCAACGCTCCGTACAGCCCCAGCTTTACTGTCAACGCACAGGTCACTGCCAGCGATATCAGGCTGCCAAGAATGTTGGCGAGTACATAGCGCTGCACATCCTTCTTGCCGTTCAGGATGCCGAGCAGCAGTGAGTTGAACGCAAAGAACACCAAGGTGCAGGCAAACCACACCAGTACAGGTGCAAGCGTTTCGTCATTGAAAAACCAGCCTGCCAAAGGTGCCTGCAAAACCACAATCAGCACGGCCAGCACCGCCGAGATCAGCAGTGACAGCGTGCCGGCGGTACGCCAGATCTTGCGTTGCTCAACCGGTTCATCCGCAAACTCCGCCGTGTACTTGGTAACGCCGGTGCTGACAGCACCACTGGCCAGAGTGGTGAACATAGTCACGGCATTTTGCAGCTGCCCGATAGCAGCGTATCCCGCTGGCCCTACATAAAGGGCCAGCACTTTGTTAAGCCCCAGCAATGTCGCCATCTTTACAAAAACAGCAATAGCATTCAGCAAACTGGTCTTGATCAACGTCATTAATTAATGCCCGGATACAGTAAAGCTGTTGCAGGCATCAATGACCGTCTGGATATCCGCTTCGCTCATGGTAGGGTCTACAGGCAGGCTGATTACCTCGTCATGAATCCTTTCCGTAAGCGGCAGATTCAAACCATGGTACTGGCTGTAGGCCTGCTGCTTGTGAGGAGGGATCGGATAGTGGACCAGTGTCTGCACGCCCTGCTCTCGCAGGTGCTGCTGCAGCTCGCTCCTGTATGCCGTACGGGCAACATACAGATGCCAGACATGCCCTTCGGCAGATGCAACCTGCGGCTGGGCAATATGCGGATTGTGAATACCAGCACGATAACGCGCAGCGATATGCCGACGCCTGGCGATCTCGTCGTCAAGATGCTTGAGCTTCACGTCCAGCATTGCAGCCTGGATTTCATCCAGCCGACTGTTCACACCTACGTACAAGTTCTTGTATTTTTCGTGGGAGCCGTAGTTTCTGAGAGCCCTCAGCACTTCCGCCAATTCGGGGTCCGAGGTCGTGATAGCCCCTGCATCGCCCAGCGCTCCCAGATTCTTACCTGGATAGAAGCTGAAACCCGAGGCATCTCCCCAACTCCCCGCACGCTTGCCATCAATGGAGGCACCGTGTGCCTGGGCCGAGTCTTCGAGCACGAGCAATCCGTACTCGGTGGAAATTTCGTTGATTGCTTTCATATCAGCAATCTGCCCATACAAGTGAACAGGCAAGATGACACGCGTTCTGTCGGTGATCGCCCGGCGAATGAGGGATTCGTCGATATTGAACGTTGCAGCATCTGGTTCGACAAACACAGGCTCCAACCCACTGGCAGTAATTGCCAGAATGCTGGCAATGTAGGTGTTGGCCGGGACGATAACCTCATCCCCCTGCTTGATTCGCCCAAGTTGTTTCCAGGCAGTCAGGGTCAGCGTCAGTGCATCAAGGCCGTTTGCTACGCCAATACAATAGGCAGTACCGCAATAAGCGGAAAAGTTGCTTTCAAAGCGCGCCAGTGCGTTACCGCCGATGTACCAGCCAGAATCGATGACATCGGCACATGCCTGCAGCAACTCTTCACGATATTGTTTATTAACGGCCTTGAGATTCAGAAAATCAACCATGCTCTAGCTCCCTTATTATTTTTGCAGGATTACCCACTACCACGCAGTAGTCGGGTACATCCTTGGTCACGACGGCACCAGCACCTACCATGGCATGACGCCCAATTGTGACGCCCGGGAGCAATGTCGCATT